>JAGGXZ010000198.1 GCA_021162805.1 Candidatus Poribacteria bacterium | reverse complement strand
TCAACTTCACGATCTCTAACCTGGACAACATCGCTCAGAACATCCAGGCTTCTGAGTCCACCATCAGAGATGCTGACTTCGCACAGGAGATCACCAACTTCACCAAAAGTCAGATCCTCGTCCAGGCTGGAACCGCCATGCTCGCTCAGGCGAATACGCTTCCTCAAAACGTGCTCGCCCTATTGGGCAGGTGATCCTGAAGCTAAGGGGATACCGACTAAGGTATCCCCTATTATTAACAGGGGGTGAGATAGGATGGCGGTAAACCCCGTTAAGATGAGAATATCGCCTCAATCGAAGCTCATAAACGTATACCAGGAGGAGGTTAAACCTCAGAGGAGGGAGAATCGACGGGTCACGGGGATAAACCGGGATCGACCGCCTGAAAACCGGATGGAGTTGGAACTCAGACGGGTTGAAGCTCAGCTCAACGCCATATCCAGGATATTCGAGCAGAGATATCAATTCACGGTGGACAAGGAGACGAATCAGCTCGTTATGAAAGTTGTTGACATCGCGTCCGGCAAAGTGATCAGACAGATTCCCCCCGAGGAGATGTTGAAGCTGGCAGCCCAGATAAATAAGATGATCGGCATATTCATGGATCATCTCGCCTGACGGAGGATGGGTTATGAACATAAGCGGGATCAGTTTTTCAGGACTGATCTCAGGGCTCGACACGAAATCCATAATAGATCAGCTTATGCAGGTGGCTCAGCGGCCGATCGACATGATAGAAGACCAGAAATCCCAGGTTGAGGATAAGATCTCGGCCTGGCAGGAGGTTAACACAAGGCTTGCCGCTCTTAGCTCAGCCGTCTCGTCGCTGGCGGATTCCAGCTCTTTTAGGCAGTATCGAGCGGATTTAAGCGATTCGGACCTTTTTTCCGTCTCGCTTTCCTCGAATGCCGCCCCCGGCCTTTACACGGTGGAGGTGTTACAGCTTGCCGCCTCCGAGCAGATTTCATCTGATTCCTTCTCAGACACATCATCCGGTCTCGGTCTGGAAGGGGAGTTTTTGATAAACGGGGTCAGGATCGACGTAGAGGCGTATGATTCGTTAGTTGATATCAAAGATGAGATCAACTCGGCCAATGCCGGGGTGACAGCCGCCATAATAAACATATCCGATACGGATCATAGATTGGTGATCACCTCGAACCAAACGGGTTCGGAAGGGATCGATCTGGCGGAGGTCTCCGGAGATGTCCTCAAAAGCCTCGGGTTTATCAATGACACCACCTCGCTTAAACATCCTCTCGGCGAGGGGGCCGAGACCGACCCCTTCGCCGATATTACCTCCCCGATAGGAACCCTGCTTAACCTCACCACACCACCATCCGGGGTCGTCACCATAGGTGATAAGACCATATCCATAGATCTTTCAACCGACTCCCTGCAATCGATAAAGGAGAAGATTGAAGCCGCCTCGCCGACGGGAGTTACTGTGGCCTTGGTGGAGGATACATCCTCAGGAACCACCAGATATAAGCTTCAGATAACCGGAACAACTCAATTCTCGGACGATAACAACGTGCTACAGGTCCTGGGTATATTGGAGAGCGAACACGCGAATCAGCTTCAGGAGGGAGCGGATGCGAAGATAAAGCTCAACGGGATAGAGATCGCGCGCAGCTCAAACACGATAGATGACGCCATCGACGGGATCACCCTTAACCTTCAGAAGGCCGAGCCGGGGAGATCCGTGACGATGGAGGTTTCGCTGGATGTCGATGCCATTAAAGGGCTCATTCAGGATTTCGTGGATGCCTATAACGATCTGGCCTCATACATAAACGAGCAGTTCGATTATGATGTCGAGACCGGCCAGGGTGGAACCCTCCTGGGGGATGCTACGCTTTTGACCATTCACTCACGGCTCAGATCGATATTGATAAACGAGATATCCGAAGGAAATGAGGATCTGACGGCGTTGGTTCACATCGGGATAGCCTCCGACGGCAAGGGCATCCTTTCGATAGATGATTCCAAACTGACTAGTGCTATCCAGAACAATCTGGATCAAGTCATAAACCTTTTTGCCGTTCAGCAGGGCTCGGCCACAGGGAAGATCGAATATCTCAGTCACACGAGAGCCACGAAACCGGGGACCTACAACGTAGTTATAACTCAAGCGGCTAAGCGGGCAAGCGTGACGGGATCGACTCCCATCCAGGATGGCGGGCTATCCCAGGATGAAGCGCTGACCATAACAGAGCTTGCAAGTGGGACGAGTGAGACCGTCCAGCTTTATGCGGGCGATACCATAGATACGATAGTGGATCGGATAAACAGCCTTCTGCATCAGAGGGTCGCCCAGGTGCTCACTTCAGATACCGCCAACACCACTGATGGGACGACTCCGATAACGGGAAACACCACCTTCGGCGAGATCTTCGGAGCGAACGTCTCGAACGGGGATACCATAACGATCTCCGGCACTGATAGAGATGGCAACCAGATTTCAAGGACTTTCACGATAAATGATGTGAACACGACCAGGATATCGGATCTGCTGAATGAGATCCAGAACGCATTCTCAGGAGAGGTCACCGCCACGGTGGATTCAAACGGGAGGTTGGTCATAACCGATAACACGCCCGGAGAGAGCGATATATCTCTGCAACTCACCTATGACGGGGACGGAAACCTCGATTTCGGGACGTTTCAGATCACCACCCAGGGGAGATATGAGATCCCGATAACCGCCTCCAACGACGGCGGAAAGTTGAAGCTCACACATGACTATTATGGATCCAGCATGGGGTTCAGCGTGGTATCGAACGTCGAGGACTTAGGCGATGGAAGTAGCACCGGGATCGGGACGGATATGATCACCGATTACGGTCAGGATGTGGCCGGAACGATCAACGGCGAGCCGGCCTCCGGAAACGGACAGTACCTGTCAGGGCTCGATACCAACGAAAATACAGCAGGTTTAAGGTTGAAGGTGAAGGTGACGCCTGAGGACTTAGCGGAAAACGGCGGAACCTATCAAGCTACCGTAACCCTTACGTTCGGAGTGGCGGAGCAACTGGATAACCTCTTGGATTATCTGACGGATTCCGCCGATGGACTCATGGTGAGACATCAAAAGGCATTGCAGGATCAGATCGACGAACTCGATGACCGTATACAATCCATCCAGGAGAGACTGGATATGGAGCGGGAGAGGTTGGAGAATATGTTCGTCGAGCTTGAGAGGGCGATGAACGAGCTGACGGCCCAAGGCGATTATCTCTTGACTCAAATAGCGAAGGCAACAGGCACCAATACAAATAACACTCAACGGAGGAGTGTAGCCTAAGGTAAATCGCAAGGAGGGAGCAAAATGAAAGATAAGATCTACAGGAAGTACAGGGAAACGCAGATCAACACCGCCGATAAAGGGGCTTTGCTCCTTATGCTCTATGAGGGAGCGATACTGGAGTTGAGCAAGCTTAAACAGCTTCTGGAGAAACCCAAATTCGACAGGATGGAGTTCTCCGATCACATGGTGAGGGCACAGAACATAATCATTGAGCTGATGGGCTCCTTAAATCTGGACGATCCGCGAGCACAACCTATCGCCGGAAACCTCTGGAAAATCTACGAATACCTCGTCTGGCGACTGATGATGGCGGATCTGAAGAAAGACATCAAGATGATAGATGAGGCGCTATGGCACCTTCAGAATCTGAAGGAGGCATGGGAAACCGTCATAAACGGAACGCGCAAAGCTGCTGAAGGCGAGCATAATCTCTCCTCTCTGGTCGCCTGAGGGAAAAAGGGGAAAGGGATGGAAAAGGATCTGAACCTGTTGCGCAATCTGATCGAGGTAGCCCATCAACAGACAGGATTGATGCTTCAAGCGGTTGAGGCGGAGGAGACGAAAACCCTCCTCCGCCTCCTCAAAGGCAGAGAGGCGATCCTATCGAGGATAGCCAAGCTTATGAGGGAAATCAATGAGATACCGGCGGATATCCTTAACAGGCTGAGGGTGATAGCGAAGTTGAACCAAACGCTCCTCAGAGGGATAGGGCTCAAACGACGTAAGATCGTCGAGACAATGGCGAAGAACGATATAGCCGGCAAGATGGCCTCCAAATATAAGGGCGAAAAAGGGGAGACATTCCCCATGTTTATCGATATAAGTGTCGGATGATTCAGATTTTCCCTTCCTGCAGGAGCCTTCTGAAATACCGTATCGTCTCCTTCAACCCCTCTTCAAGCGGCACCTTCGGCTCCCAGCTTAAAACCTCCTTGGCCCTTGAGATGTCCGGCCTTCTGACCTTCGGATCATCCTTCGGCAGAGGTTTGAATACGATTCGGCTATCGCTTCCCGTCATCTCGATGATAAGCCTCGCCAGCTCCAGTATCGTCTTCTCCTCCGGATTGCCGATGTTAACCGGCTCATGGTAATCGGACATCAGCAATCTGTATATCCCATCGATCTCATCGGTGATATATGTAAAGCTTCTAGTCTGCGATCCGTCCCCATAGACCGTTATAGGCTCATTCTTGAGAGCTTGACTGATGAAATTCGGAATGGCTCTGCCGTCGTTGGGACGCATGAGGGGGCCGTAGGTATTGAAAATCCTGACGATTCGTGTATCCAATCCGTACATACGATGATAAGCCATTACCAGCGCCTCCGCATATCGTTTGGCCTCGTCGTAGACACTTCTGGGTCCTATTGGGTTGACGTTGCCCCAATAGGTTTCAGGCTGCGGATGGATCAACGGGTCTCCATAGACCTCCGAGGTTGAAGCATGAAGGAAACGAGCTCCTTTTTCTCTCGCCAGTTCCAACATGTTATACGTCCCCATCGCCCCAACCCTCAGTGTCTCAATCGGATGGTTCATATAATCCACGGGGCTCGCGGGGCTGGCGAAGTTGAGGATATAGTCCATCCGTCCCGGTATCCATATCGGATTGGTGATGTCATATCTGAGAAAGGTAAATCGCTCGCCGAAGAGGTGGGCGATGTTATCTATGTTCCCACTTATCAGGTTATCGACGCAGATAACCTCATATCCTCTCTTCAGGAAGAGCTCACACAGGTGCGAACCGATGAATCCGGCTCCCCCTGTGATCAGGACACGCTTCATGGTGTAACTCCCCTTATCAGCGTATGTATTTTTCGCCGAACCTTCTGCCGATTGTGACCAGATCGAATATGTTGACGATCCCATCGCCGTTGAGGTCATAATCGGCGGATGGACGTCCGAAGTTTTTGGCGACCAGAACCAGATCGAATATGTCGACTGCGCCGTCCCGATTGACATCCCATCGAGGTATCCCCGGAATGTGTATCATTAGATTTTCGGCCTCGTCGAAAATCCGAGCCTCTTGGGGGGCGCTATACATCGATCTGCGAGGGCCATCCTCGAGATCCACCCTGATCGACGTCTCAGCTATGGGCGAGATGGCCTCGAAACTTAGGCTACAGATCACCCCCTTGCCCGAATCCGGTTTGAAAAGCGTAACCTTGGTATAGTTCAACTTGCCGTCGGCGGAGAGCTTGTTTTCGATCTCCGTTGCGCCCATCGACATGAAATCACCCGGTTTGAAGGGCTGATCGGGATTAATCACCTTCAGGTATCTGGGATCGAAACTGAGATATACGGACACCCCGTTAACCTGTGCATCTCCGACGTCTATCACCACCTCAACATCGAGTCTCTCTCCGAGGTTCAGGCTAACCTCCTTCAAATCCGATCCGACAGGCCTGAGGATCAAGGAGGCCCCATGAGCATATGGGAAGATCACCAATAGTATGAAGAATGCCAGAACGGCCTGACGCATTTCCCCCTCCACACCTCAATTTGGACATGGGTATTATATCACATGTTCACGGAGAACATCTACCCTATATCATTCAAGCAGATCGGTTTCAGTGACCTTCAGCTCTTCCCCATCCCGTGTGAGCTTGAGGGTTTTGATCTCATATCTTCCGAATGGGATTTCAAGGTGACATCGGAGCGTATCCCCCCACCGGAAATCCAAAGTGGCGATCACGGATCTGCCGGCGCACTCGTAGAGGCGAAGTATCAGCGAATCGTCACCCTCCGCCCTTTTAAGGGCCGTAACGATCAGATTCCCGGGCGTGATCTTAAACGAAAACGGGGGATGATGGCCATCGTGACCCTCTTCAAAGACCGGGATGATCGGGTAGTTCAGGTTGAATCCCTCCCTGACGCTTCCCTCAATCCATTCGGCGGTGTGGGAGATCAACCTGTATCTGACAACCTGCACGCCCTGGTCCAGATAATCGTAGCTCTTGTTCGGATCAGGCACGGCGGGATCGTGGAAGGCGTAGATCGGGCTCCTGATCAAACTCAGCCGCATCTCCCCACCTCTGATATCCGATCCGTATTTACAGTCGTTTATCAGGCTGACGCCATAGGTGATCTTCTCGCCGTTCAACGTGATAGCTTTCCCCGTCACATCTATCCATCGCTGATGTGGCTCCTCATTCCCGTTCGGTTCCCTTGTGGTATTCCCATACGGCACCTCATAGGTGGCGATCGGATCGGAGATGTTTATGGGGAAGGAGAGCTTGAGCATCTTATGTCTCTCGTGCCAGTCGATCTTCATCTGGAAATCCAGCATCGGCAGGCCGTCCCACAGGCTGATCAGCGCCTCGATGGTCGAATCGCCCCATCTGCTCTTGACCCTGATCCTTGCTCGAACCGGACCGCTCTCAACCAGTTCAGGTTCGCCATCGATCGTGAATCTGCCGATCTCATTCCTGTAGGCGTCGACGCCATGGCTCCACGTATCGCTGGGATCGTCTATGACGATGGGGACATTCCCCGGTCCGGAGAGCATCTCGACGTTACGCGCTTTGTCGAGGATGGAGCTTATAAAGCCGGTACGGGGATCGATCCGGACGGCGTAGTATTCGTTGTCCATCTCCGTAGCTGAGGCGCTCAGTCCGGAGAGTTCACCTGGCCTCTTCTCACCTTTAGCCTCCTCGATCCGATATATCGACCAGCCCATAGCGGGTGTTTCGGCGATGAATAGAACTTTGCCGTCCGAGACCTGAGACGGAACTTCGACCCCAAACGGATTGACGACCTTTATCCCTCTGTTTCCCTCAGGTTTCAGCTCGATCTCCACCCCCTCTTTTCTCTCCCAGTTCATCGGGTTGAAGAGGATCAGGTTTTCCCCCTCCGGCAATTTCAAGGAGCCTGCGATGGATTTCAGGGCGTCGTCGAGGGCTCTCTGGGCGAGCGAGAAGGCTTCATCGTAAAGTTTATCCACATCCCCGTCATATGCCTCCTTGATGCAGGTTCCGGCGAGGATATCGTGAAACTGACAGAACAGCACGTTTTGCCAAGCTTTCGTCAGCTCCTCGTGTGGATAGGGCTTTCCCAGGAGCCGGAAAGCGATGGACGAGAACTTCTCGGCCGTCAGAAGCAGGCACTCGGCGTGACGGTTTTGACGTTTGACCTTCGAATAGGCGGTGTAACAGCCGCGGGAGTGATACTGTAACTCCTCCGCCACGACGGGGAAATCCCTCTTTTGAAGGAGCGCTCTGCCGAAGAAGGCATCGGGCGTGCTGAATATGACCCTGGGGTAACCGGGCCTCTCGTCGGCCTTGATGATGCTCTCTATATTTCGTCTGGTTGGGCCGCCTCCATGATCCCCCACGCCGTAGAAACACATGACCTCCCTAATCCCCTCGGGTCTCTGCTGGAACGCCTCCCAGATCCGCTCCTCGAGCTTATCCGGGCCGGAGTTGTAATGGTGTGGCGGACGACAGGCCAGAACCCTTGATCCGTCGGGCGACTGCCACCAGAAAAGGGGCGGCAGTTCCTTCTCGTTCGGTTTAGGTCGGAAGAAGACGTAGTAATCCAGGCCGCTCTTTTTGAGTATCTGCGGAAGGGTGGCGCAGTGGCCGAAGGAATCGACGTTATATCCGACCTTCACATCAACCCCGAATTTCTCCACGAAGTACCGTTTGCCGTAAAGTGAATGTCTGACGAAGGATTCGCCGCATGGGATGTTACAGTCCGGCTGAACCCACCAGCCGTTCACGATATTCCATCTACCCTCTTTAACCCTCTCCCGGATCTCCTCGAATATCTCCGGCTCGTTCTCCTCGATCCACTTATAGGTTGCCGCGGAGCTCCGTGAGAAAATGAATCCCGGATACTCCCTCATAAGTTGGAGAACCGTTCGGCAGGTGTTGATCACCACCTCGTATCCCTCTCTCATCCTCCACAGCCATATCGGATCTATATGCGCGTTTCCGATCATATGAACGGTGAAATCTTTGATTGAATCGTTCATCTCTCATCCTCCGTAATGGCCTAGTTCCAGACAGGTTTCTATCATGGCCAGATAGTTGGCCACCGTCTTGGGCGATAGCTGGGATGTGTGGTATATATCCCCTATCTGGATATTCCCCTCAAGACATACCTGCCCCCCTATCCGTCTTTTCGCCTCGGCAAGGGGCATATCTCCCAACGGGGGAGCCTCTATCGGATGAAGGCAATCGGCGCCCATCTCGACGAAATCCTCCAGGATAGCATCCATCGGGCCGTGACAGTGGACGTGAACCAGGCAGCCGTGGCAGTGTATGAGATCGAGGATCTCCCTTTCGGGCTGGGTCGCGAACTCATGAAAATCCCGTGGCGAAAGCAGGGGAGGCGCGGCATACTCCTCGCCTGAAAATCCGTAAACGCCTCTGACGCCTCTCGCCAGCAGATACTCGATCAGCACGTGACCTCACCCACCTCTCATCCCAGACCCTGACACCTCTGACGTGTATCGGGATTCTATCAGGCTTTCTCCTCTGAATCGCCGTTAAAAGCCTTTGCCGGGAGGTCATCTTCTCCTCCCCAGATAGCGGGTGTAAATCAACCTAGTTTCACGTGTCTTCCGGTCGAGGCGGACTCATATGCTGCCCGGAGGATCCTTATATTTTCGAGACCGTCATCACCTGTAACGATCGGTTCCTCGCGTCCTTCAACGCACATGGCAAAGTGATCTATCTGAGCTTTATATAGGTTCTCAAAGCCGGAATCCTCATCGATTCTTTCCCCGTCTATATAAGCCCTTATCTTCCAGTGCTCGTCGTTATAGACCAGGACGGAGCCCTTAGTCCCGTATATCTCGAAAACGATGTCGCATCTTTGTGAGGCGAAACTGGTATCACATATGACGTGAGCGCCGCTTTTCATACGCATCATGATCGTGCCTGTATCCTCCACCTCATATCCCAGAGCCCAGTTGCTGCAGAAGGCCGATACCTCCTCAACCTCGCTCCCTATGATGAACCTCATCAGGTCAACGTTATGTGCTCCCAGGTCCATAAGCGTTCCACCGCCTCCCTGCTCCGGTATCCTACGCCATGCTCCTTCGGGGAGGGGATACCACTTCAGAAATGGCATCCTCGCCTCAATGATCTGGCCTAAGACTCCTTCTCGGACCATCTTCCGTATCTTCTGAAAACAGGAGTGAAACCTGAAGAGAAAACATATCTGAAGATGAAGCCCCTTTTCCCTACAAGCATCTATCATCGTTTGACACTGCTCGACGTTCATCGCCATAGGCTTTTCACATAGCACATGCACGTCTCTCTCGACGGCCTTTAAGACGTGCTCGCAATGAAGATACACGGGAGTAGCAATGTACACGGCGTCCATTTCCTCATCGTTGAAGAATTCCTCCAGGTTCCAGTAATATCTCTCGGCTCCATGTCTTTCAGCCAATTCCCTGGCCTTCTCCTCGCTTCTTGAAAAAAGCGAATGGAGCAGGCCATATTTGGACTCATTTATAGCAGGCATAGTACGACGGTTCGCCACACCGCTTGCGCCCAGCACTCCCCATCTCAGCATATTTCACCTCCCCTGTTCTCGCTGGATTTCGGCGACACGTAAAGTGCCGCCTTACGAAAGGTATTACCATGATTGTGAACCATCCCAGTATCACTTAATTCTACCAGCAGATAAGCCACTCCCATCATGCCAACCGTTACAGTGGAAACTATACAAGCTCCGGAACAGGTTGTCAAGGATATATACGATGCATTAGGGTAGGGCTTTTCAATGATTGTATGATTTAGTGTACTATCATAGAGACCACCAGGAAAGAGGTGAGAAAGATGCTCGTGGCAGGCCGATATGTCCATCCCAACAGCTTATTCGCCAGGCTGTCCAAAATAACCGACTACCGCTTCTCCCAGTGGAGGATCTACCCTCTTAACAAGATATAGAAATTACGCAGCTTTTGAGAAGGCTTGATCCATAAGGGATTCTAC
>JAGGXZ010000197.1 GCA_021162805.1 Candidatus Poribacteria bacterium | reverse complement strand
TGTAGTCATTATGTCATTTGGCTTCGCCGTCATTTAAATGACGATAAATGACGACAAATGACAATAAATGACCTATAAGCGGCGGACGGTAGCTTTAAAAATCTCTGCTACACTCAGCGATAATATGAGCGATAAAATATAGCGCCCTTCTACGAGGTGAGAATTATGTCGCTGTACGTCCTTAGCTTGATCTTCACCTTGGTGCTGACGAACGGCGGGTTCGAGAAGTTAGGACCCGGTGGGTTTCCCGCCGGGTGGACCGCCTTCTGTTATAAAGGACAGATGGGGAAAGACGCCCTTGTCGAGGTGACAGGGGATTCGTTTGAAGGCGAAAAAGCGTTGAGGATGAAGTCATTCTCAAAGACGGCCTGTGGCCTCAACCGACGGTATCCCACCCTCGGCAAGGGCAAACGGATACGAGCCATCGGAGATCTGCTCCCCGTCAAAAAGGGCGGCTTCACCTTCAGATATAAGCTGATCGAAACGAAGGGAGACAACGTCCGTTTCTATGTCATACCGATGGGCGAGGATAATTTCGAGACCGCCTCCCGAGCTACATACGTTCTTCCGAGAATCTTCGCAGGGGATGGGAGATGGCATATCGGCGTCATCGCCTTCGACTACTCCGACTCGCCCGATGTCAGATCCGTTCAGGTTGCCCCGAGGATAAACGAGGGAGGGGAGCCCGGACCGGGGGAGGTGATCTTCGACAACATCCGATACCTCGAAGTGGTGGGATGGCATCTCAGGGTTGAGGATATCAGGCTCATCCCCGACCCCGATAACCCCGCTGCCTCAGGGGTGATCGAGATCGAGGTTGATAACACCGGCGATGATCCGGCGCCGGTTAACATGAGCCTCTCCTCACCGGATAAGCTGACCTTCAGTCCGCTCGACCTCCCTGAGAGCGTCAATCCGGGGGAAAGGGTGAAGCTGAAATGGGCGGTGGCGGGCCTTAGATCGGCCGGCTCGAGGATATCCGTCAGGTGGAATTCATATAAGGACGAGGAAGAACGGTTTGAGCTCATCCTTCGGCCGGAGGTGAAGCTGGTGGGTTTCGGCCCCAGCGAGACGGTGCTTCAGATGAGAGGGGAATATGAGCTCAGGTTGTCTCTGGCGAATCTCGGCGGGGCGATATCCGGGCCGGTTCAGATCGAGATCGATGTGCCGCAGACGGTGGAGTTGAAGGAAGGGGAGAGATCACTGAGGATCGAGTCGCTCAATCCCGGGAGGACGGAGTTCTGGTGGAAGATCAGGCCATCCCGCCCTGGCATAGGAGCGTTCAGGGTTAAGGTTTACTCCAAAGATCTGAGAGGACCTTCCGAAGCCGAGTTCACGGCTATCTGCACCGAGATACCTGAGGAGAAATCGAAGCTTCGGCTCAGAAGCGGCGGTTTGGAACTTCTCTTCCCCGAAAATCCCTTCGGATACGGCCTCTGTGCCGTTCGGGTGAAATCGGAGGGGAGGATGGGGGTTATCCCGTGGCTCGGGATGATCGTATATCTCACGAAAGATGGGGAGAGAAGGAAGGCATATTTCTACGCCGATAGGTTCACCCTCAAGGGCGAATCGATAGCGTTCAAGGCGAGACATACGGATGAGGACGGGGTGAATTGGGACTTAACCGCTACTTTCACCCCGGATGGGAATGGGCAGATCAAGGTTGATCTTGAGTTGAATGTCGATAAACCTCGGAAGCTCCTGGCGTTTCACGGCCCAAGACTTCTGGTGGGTGAGGGAAATTTCGGTGAGGCTTATGATGAGGCGGTGTTGCCGGGGATCTACTACATGGAACCGCCTGAGACTTCGCTCGATACAACCTTCTCCGATCCGCCCTATAACGATCAGCATGCACCGCATCCGTATAAGGTCACGGCCCCCGTCATGGCGGTCAGATTCGATTCAGGATTGGTGGGGTTGATGTGGGATCCACTTCAGAGATGGGACGGTGAGAACATAGCCCCCTCATGTCTTTTCGCCTCGCCGAACTGGGTCGGCGCCACGCTGCCCGTCGAAAACCCCACCCCGGAGAAGGTTCTCTTCCAGGATGAACATCTGCTCGGCCTTTTCCTGCCCTCCATACCCAAATGGGTTAGGGAGAATACCCAAGAGGCGGAGAATCCCTATGAGCTTAAGCCGGGGAAGAGGTTGAGACTCCGCTGTTGGATACTGGGCGAGGAGTCGTATGAGATCACCGATGCCATCCTGGCCTACCTCGATCGGTTCGGCCTGCCCGATCTACCCGAAAAGCCAAGGAGCTATGAGGAGACGCTGAGGATGTGCGATAAACCCTCCAGGCCTGCCGGCAGATTCGGACGGCTGTTCGGCTTTATAAACGATCTGGAGGGGCGAGTGATGGACGACTTGGAAGCCCAGGCGGAGGACGGGTCGTGGAAGTTCCGTATGGACCCGAGGAACACCGAGCTTCTGGCGAAATTCGCGCCGAACCACAAAGACCTCGGCCCTCAAGGCGATACCACATTGGGCACCTGTACGTTCGGCAGAAGAAGGGCGATAGCGCTCTGGAGATACCTCAGGCTGACGGAAGATGAAACGGTGCGCAATAGGGCCGACAAGGCGATCCAATATGTCGACGATAACTTCGCCCGTCCTGAGGGCGCACAGACCTGGGAGGTACCTCTACATTGTCCCGATATACTCGCCGCCGGATACGGTATTCAACTGTATCTCGAGGCGTTTAAGGCGACCGGCGATGAACGATATCTCGATCGCGCTCGATACTGGGCGAGAACCGGATTACCGTTCATCTACCTCTGGAGGGCGCCCGATAGGCCGAGCATGATGCTCTTCGCCGATATACCCGTGCTGGGATCGAGCTTTTTCAAGATGCCGTGGTTTGGTAAACCGGTTCAGTGGTGCGGACTGGCCTATGCAACCGACCTGCAGAGGCTGGCATATGTCCTTGATGAGCTGGGCGAAAGGGAGGAGGCGAAGTTCTGGAGGCATATCGCCGAGGGGATAACCATATGCGGCATGCAGATGCAGATCGAGGAGGGACCTAGAAGGGGAAACTATCCCGACTCCGTCAGCCTCACATATCAGTATAAACGAAACGATCCCGGGATCATAAACCCCCATCTGATCGTCCAGAACATCTGGATGCTGACCCATCCCGACGAGGGGGCGGTCGATTTCTTCACGAGGGTGCTGAGGACCGATCGGGGCGAGATACACGTCAACGCCGAGGCGAAGATAACGGACGCCAGGATCGATGGGGAGAAGCTGATCGTGAGGCTGAGGACTCCCCTAAGGCTTAAGGGCATAGCGTCGCAGATCGTCATCTCGCCCGTATCAAACCCGACCTCTCTTCTCAAAGGCGGAAGGGAGATTCAACCCTCAGCCGGCGGGAAGGGCGATTGGTGGCGATACGATCGCAGGGGCAAGAGGATAGAGATACAGGTCATACATGACTCGCCCGAGATCGAGGTGGAGATCGATGGAGTCAGGTTTGAACCCCTTGAGGGTTTTCCCGTCTGTTCGGAGCCGGACTGGAACTTTGAGGTGGAGGGTGATCCGGAAGGATGGTCGCCCGCTCACGATCTGACACCGTTCACCGTGAAGGAGGGAAAACTCAGAACCAGATCGATGGGAGGCGATCCCTACATGATCGGTCCGCCGATGAAGGTTGAGGCCAAAGAGTACGGCGAGCTCCTCATCCGCGCGCGGGTTAAGGCGCCGGAGGGGATTGAGAAGGTGGACGGGCAGCTCTTCTGGTCCCGTTCGGATAGCTCCGGCTTTTCCGAGTCGAAGAGCCTCCATTTCGTTATGCGATGCGACGGTGAATTTCACCTCTATCGGGTCAAACTCGCCGGACATCCCGAGTGGCGAGGTAAGATAATCCGCCTGCGGTTAGATCCTGGAAATGTTTCGGATCTTGAGATCGAGATAGATCAGATGAGACTTAAGTAGAGGAGGTGGGTGATTATGCCGGAACAGCTTGCAATTCACGGCGGGAAACCGACCATCCCATCTGGGATGATCAAACCGTGGCCTCATATCACCGAAGCCGATCGGCAGGCGGTGATGGAGGTGTTATCCGGGGAGAACATCAGCGAGCAGCGCAGGATTCAATCGGAAAAGCTCTCCCGGGAATGGGCCGAATATATGGGACGGAGATATTGCATCCCGACCAATAGCGGGACGGCTGCACTTCATATGTGCGTTGCGGCTTTGGGGATCGGTCCGGGCGACGAAGTTATCCTGCCGGCCTTTACGTTTTGGGCCTCAGCGGCAGCCGTGCTTCATCATAACGCCATACCCGTCTTCGTGGACATCGATCCCAGAACCTTCTGCATTGATCCCGCACAGATCGAGGGTAAGATCTCGGAGAAAACGAAGGCGATCATGCCGGTCCACATCCACGGCATGCCGGCAGATATGGACCCGATCCTAGAGATCGCCCGACGATATAATCTCAAAGTCATCGAGGATGTCGCGCAGGCCCATGGCGCGAGATACAAGGGTAGGCTGTGCGGAGCGATGGGGGATGTCGCGGGCTTCAGCATGCAGATGTCAAAGCCGCTGACGACGGGAAGCGAGGGAGGACTGTTCGTCACAGACGATGAGCTCTACTACAGACGGGCAGGATTGCTCCAATACTTCGGCGAGATGGTCGTGCCGGGCAGGGAACGGGAGGAACAGGAATACAACGCCTATGGATTGGGATGGATGTATCGGGGTGACGTATTCGGCCAGGCGTTCGCCCGTAGCCAGTTGAAAAGGCTGGACGAGTATAACGCCCTGCGCGTCCGTAATTGTAACTTCCTCACCGAACATCTCTCCGGAATCCCGGGAATCGAAACGCCCTATGTGCCGCCGGAGTGTGAACCCGTCTACTACAATTATGTCGTAGGGGTCAAGCCGGATGAGTTGGGACTGGATGTACCCCCCAGGCTCCTGCGCGATAAGGTTCAGGAGGCGCTGAAGGCTGAGGGTATGCACGTCGGACTGTGGCAGAGACTTCCCGTGCCGGCACAGGAGATCTTTCAGGCCCGAGTCGGTTACGGCAGGAGATGTCCCTGGTCATGCAGACATAGCAGACCTATCGAATATCGGAAGGAGGATTATCCGGTCGCCACGGCCTTCCTGGAGTCCCATTTCTACGTCTTCGACGTCAACCCGCCCAACGATCTGGAGCTGATGAAGCTATACGTTGAGGCTTTCGAGAAGGTGATGGATAACGTGGAGAAACTGATCGATTGATCGGACGTTATCTACGAGGTAGCGATAACCTATAAGCCAGAACCCTGTTGTCGAAGAAGGTCGGGATCAGGATCAACCGCTGATCGGGAATGTAACCGAGATCGGCGGCATTTATCCTCCTGTCCGTTGTGTTCATCAGAACTACCGGCCTTTTGCCTTCCTCGACCAGCGATGTCTTGCCGCGCCAGTCGGAGACGATGAAAAAGCCATCTTTGTCTAGGATCAGGCCGTCAATTCCGCTCCCCACGACCGCCACGGTTTTGATCCTCTTCGTCCTGACGTCAACCGCTTTGATCTTTCCATCTCCTGAATTACCGACGTAGAGCACCCCATCCTTGTAAAACAAGCCGTTCGGACTTTTTATCTCGCCTCCCTCCAGCCATACCTCCATTTTGCCGTCCTTCAACCGGTAGATAGCGCTGTTTTTCCCTGATGAATCTGATACGTAGACATGACCTCTCTCATCGACCGCCACATCGTTAAGGAACAGGGCGCCTTCGGCGGGGAAAACCCGTGTGATCTCGCCGCTGTGGAGATCGACACATACGAGTCGATCGATGTCACTGACGTATAGCCTGTCCTTGAAAATCGCCATGCCCTTCGGAGCGTTCAGACCGGTGGCCCATTTGAGCTTCAGGACCCTACCGTCGGGGGAGAGTTTCGAGATGAACCCTCTCCCATCTTTCCTTCCCGGCTGTCCATAGATATTTGACACGTATAGATCCTTGCCCTTCGGGTCGTAGCAGACAGATTCGGGCACCTTGAAGATCCTATCCGATTCCCATACCTTTATAAGGGAATAGGAGCGGTAACCCGGATAACCTATCTGGCCGGCGTATATATATGGGGATATCACCATGCATATCACAAACGCGGCCAGAAGCTGATTTGTTCCTCTCATCTTTCCCCTCCCGATTATATCATTTGCAACTCTTTAGCGAGTTTTATGGCAACGGGTATAGCCCGTCGAATTGCCTCCTCGCTGACCGGAAGATGCTTCCCAATGGAGCGTTCCGCATGAAAGTGAAATCTATATATGGAGCGCATCAACCTGTAGTACTTATACATCGTGAGACACTCCTCCAAATCCCACGGAACGAAAGGGCTGCCCCGGACGCACTCCCAATATCTCTTGACGAGGGCCAACTGCTCGGTTTCATCCCGTTCGTCTCTAATCGGTAAGTTATCGAGAGCCGGCCCGAAGTAGATTTCATCCCAGTCGATGAAATAGTAGATCGGCGCCTCACCTTCACGACCAATTATCATGTTCTCCTCAGGAACCATGTCCCAATGACTGAAAACAAAGGGAACGGATACCAGTCGATCGATGATGGACCGACAAGGCTCTAAGATAGCCGTGAAAGAGGATGCCATTTTATCCAGCCAGGGGAACCTGCCTGTTCGGACGATTTTTTCGATGTAACCGGGCGCCCTTTCAATGGCGGTCTCGTATCTGTCGCGCCAAGCCGCTCGTGACCGGGGCAGCATGATCAAGGGGCGAAGGGCCCGGTATAACTCCTCCTCCTTTTCCCCCGCGAATAGGATGTGAATCCTGGCCACCTGCTCGATGAACCTCAAGCAGTGTTCCATCTCCTCGTTTTCGAAATCCTCACGTCCGGTTACCAAGTTTTTGCCGAGGTCTTCCCAGAAGAGCCAATACCTCCTCCTCTTCACATCGCGGACGGTCCCGTAGAGCTCAGGGGCGATCCGCCTGCCCGACAAAATACGGCCGAGCGTCTCCTGAGCGGCGATGAAATCGGGAGCATCCTCACCCAGCCAGTCGGGGTTGAACTGCTTGATAACAACCGTCATCTCCCTCCGGAGATCCCCGTCAGAATCCCCGGAGGCTATCCGGAGGTAAAGGCGTGAAACGATACAGCGATGTGTGCTGCCCAGATCCTCCCTGTCCAACCCCGTAACAACCACATCGCGCCTATACCTCTCGCTCAGGATTCGCGTGAGCGTTTCCCTGACGGCTTCGTCCTCATAAGCGGTATATTTTTTAGATCTCCCCATGCCGCTCGATCCCGTTTTTCAGCTTTTTCCGCGGGTGATTCTAGCACGGCTATGGCCCTTCGTCAAGTCTCACTTGAAAAAACTTGACAAAAACCTCTTTCAGGCTATAATAGACATTGAGGGAGGTTTCAGATGTGAGACTTCTAAACTAGCAAAAGGAGGGTTGTGAAGGATGAAAAGGATATCTGCAGTATGGATGTGCGTCGGCCTCATCCTCATCGGGCTGACACCGGCGGAACGATGCATCGCGAAAGTCGACCTCGGAAACGTTGTCGCGATGTGGCTGTTCGATGAGGGGAGGGGCGATGTCGCCAAGGATTCCTCGGGTAACGGCCACGATGGGAAACTTGTGGGGAGCCCCAAATGGGTCGACGGCGTGTTCGGCAAAGCCTTGGAGTTCGACGGGACGGGTGCCTGTGTTGAAGTTCCGGACTTCGAGAACCCCACTAAAGCCATAACGGTCACCGCCTGGGTGAAAAGCAATACCCCCACGTGGAACGAACATGGATGGGTTGTTAGCAAAAGAAACGCCTTTATCATCCACCCGGTCTTAGGTGAGAAGAACATGGCCTGGTGTGTTTGGATCGGCGGCGACTGGAATACCCCTAATGGATGGTCGGCTGGGAAGATCGGTCCGGATGATATCACGAAGTGGCACATGTATACCTGTACTTTCGATAGCACCACGGGTGATTGGAAGATCTACATCGATGGAGAGGAAAAGAGCTCCTTATCCTGTAACAAGACGGAGATCAGCCTTGATACCGGTCATCTGACCATCGGTCGGGATGACGACGAATGTCCGAATCGATTTGGGGATGGCGTTATCGATGAGGTCGCTATCTTCAACGTGGCGCTGCCACAGGATGACATCAAGGAGATCATGACCAAAGGGCTGACGGGCATGACGGCTGTCTCCCCGAAGGAGAAGCTCTCAACCACGTGGGGCTACATAAAAACCCGTTGAAAGGAAACCGGAGGCGAGGACGGGAAACGGAAAAAGCTCGTTTCCCGTTCCTCGCTTCCTACCGCCACTTATAGGTCATTTATTGTCATTTGTCGTCATTTATCGTCATTCATATAAATGACGGATGAGCTGTGGACGGCGGACAATTGGCCATAGATAGATATTACACTTAAGAGAAATAAGAGCGAACGTTGCTTGTTTTTATATCTCTATCATGTCCATTCGTGTTTTGATCCTTGCCTTCCTTCTCATACCGATCAACTCCTTCTGGATGATGACAGCGTCGCTATGGAACGCCGGTTATCCGACGACCGTTTCCCTGTTTTTCAACGCTATATTCTATCTCTTCATATTGATCCTTATCAACTCCTCATTAAAACGCCTCTATCCTAAAGCCTCTCTCTCAGCAGGGGAGCTGCTTTTGATATATACCATGCTGACGATCACCTCGGCGATCAACGGGTTGGATATGCTCCAGCTTATCGGGGCGATGATAGCCGGCCCCCATTTCCTCGCCACGCCCGAGAACGAGTGGAAGGAGCTTTTCCTCAAATATATCCCCTCCTGGCTCGTCGTCTCGGATAAATCGGTTCTTGAGAGATATGCCCGCGGCGAATCATCACTCTACATACCGGTCAACTTCCTCCCCTGGATCACCCCCGTGCTCTCTTGGTCGGCTTTCACCATCTCACTTCTGCTCGTCATGTTGGGTCTGACGCTCATACTGAGCTCGAGATGGGTCTCGGAGGAGAGGCTCAGCTATCCCATAATCCAGCTCCCTCTACATATGGTGAAGGAGGAATTCCTGAAGAATCGGGTGATGTGGCTCGGATTTGGGGTGGGGGTCTTCATGGGGACGTTGAACGGGCTTCACTTCTTCATCCCTTCGGTTCCCACGATCGGTAAGCCCATAAATATCGGCCGTTATCTCACCGAGAAACCCCTAAATGCCATAGGATGGCTTCCAATAGCCGTCCATCCCTTCGCTCTGGGATTGGGTTTCTTCATACCGGTCGATCTCTCGTTCTCATGCTGGTTTTTCTACTTCTTCTGGAAGTTCGAGAGGGTCTTGGCCTCCGCCCTTGGGCTGCGGATACCGGGATTTCCGCTCATAGATGAGCAGACCACAGGGGCGTACATCGGATTCGCCCTGACCGCCCTGTGGATGGCTCGAAGGCATATATCACGTTATTTCAAGCCTATCGCTGAATCAAGACAGCTTAAGCACAGGATTCATCGGCTCGCCTTAATAACGATTTTAACCGGTTCGGCGGGGATAGCGTTGTTCTGCCTAAAGGCCGGTATGGGGATCAAGGCGATAGCCCTCTTCTTCATCATATATTTCCTCATCTCCATATCGATAGGCAGGATAAGGGCCGAGCTGGGATCGCCCGTGCATGACCTGCATTTTTCGGGCCCGGGCAGGATGATGATCTCGCTCTTCGGCACACGTAGGTTCAGCCCGACCGACCTGACGACCGTCTCGCTCTTCTGGTATTTCAACCGCGCCTACAGAAGCCATCCTATGCCGTGTATCCTGGAGGGATTCAAGTTGGGGGAAAGGACAGGGGTCGATCCGATGAAAGTCTTTCTCTCCGTCCTTATCGCCGCCGTTTTGGGAACCATTTGCGGATTTTGGGCGCATCTTCACGCCGCCTTTCGTCATGGCGGATGGGGGAAGCTCTGGCCCGCGTATGAGAGCTTCAACAGGCTTTCGTATTGGCTGACGACGCCTGTGGGGGGAAACCCGCGATATGCGATCGCTTACTCCTTCGGGGCGATCTTCGTCCTATTGCTCTCGCTCTTCCGGACACGGTTCATCTGGTTTCCGCTCCATCCCGTCGGACTCGTCGTCTCAAGCAGTTGGGCGATGAACCCGTTCTGGTTCTCCATATTTCTGAGTTGGGCCGTTAAATCGGCCGTATTGAGATATGGAGGCCTGAAAGCCTACAGGGGCGCTGTCCCGTTCTTTTTGGGCTTGATCCTGGGCGAATTTGTTGCCGATAGCGGCGTCAGCATCGCCGGGACGCTTCTGAAGGTGCGAACCTATATCTGGTATGGGTGATCCTAATGGCATGGATATTGCTCTATAACTCAATCAGTCCCTCCCTTTTGAGGAGTTCAAAAGGGACTTAAGGGCGCAGGAAGCGAGGTAATCCTCCTTCCCGTTGCGCCCGTTTTCACTCTGTGCAAAATGCACGATTTGGGGCAGATTAAGTGTGCAGGTGCACCAAATCGTGCACAATTCAATCTTCAGGAGGAGAGAGTGATGAAAAAGATCGCCGTCGTTTTAATCATCGCGGTCCTGATGATCCCCTGCCTGGGGATATCATCCGATAAGGGAACCAAGGACAAAGCCATGAACCTGATCGATAGCGGCCTGAAATGGCTCAGCACACAGCAGGAAAAGGACGGCTCTTTTAGGCATAATGTCGGCATAACCGGATTGGCGATCACGGCTTTCCTGAAAAGGCCGGGAGGTCCTCCCGCAGAGTATAAGTCGGTTATACAAAAGGGGCTCGATTATATCCTCAAGCATCAAAACGAGGACGGCTCGATATATGATAAGAGCTCGGAGATGCCGCTGCCGAATTATGAGACCTCGATAGCCGTTATGGCCCTTGCCGCATCGGGCGATCCCAAATATAAGAAGATCATAGCCAAGGCGCAGAAATGGCTGGCTCAGAGCCAACTGGATGAGGGAGAGGGCATCTCACCCAGTGATCCGAGATATGGCGGAATAGGGTATGGAGCTTCGGCCGCCAGAGCCGGGACGAGACGAGGAGATATGTCTAATCTGAGTTTTGCCGTTCAAGCCCTCAAAGAGAGCGGTTTCCCAAAGGATGATCCCCTTTGGGGGAAAGTCGTGAAGTTCATCGAGAGATGTCAAAACTACAGCGAGACGAACGATCAGCCCTGGGCCGGTAACGACGGCGGTTTCGTCTATGCCCCTGACGGGGAAAGCAAGGCGGGTAAGGATGCAAACGGGAAACCCCGGTCATACGCCTCTATGACCTACGCGGGGCTTCTGAGCTTCATCTACGCGAACGTCGATAAGAACGATCCCAGGGTCCAGGCCGCCGTCAGATGGATCAAACAGCATTATACCCTCGACGAAAACACGCCCTTAGGAAAACAGGGATTGTTCTACAATTACCACACCATGGCCAAAGCGCTGACGGCATACGGTGAGAGGGTGATAGAGGACTATAAGGGGATCAAACATGACTGGTATGCCGAAATGGTGGATAAGTTCGCCTCGCTTCAAAAGCCAGGAGGGTTCTGGGTAAACGAGGCGGATAGGTGGATGGAAAGCGATCCGGTCCTGGTGACCGCCTATGTGATCTTAGCGCTTGATACTGGATTTTCGATCCTAATGTAGGGGCGAAAGATTTTTTCGCCCCTACCTGACCACCAGTATCCTTCCGGTCCTGTTAGTCCTGTTTTTGCCGTCATATGCCTCTATCCTGAAGACGTATATCCCCGTTGCGACCTTCTGACCGAACTGGTTGGTGCAGTCCCAGGTGACCACCTCGTCGTAATCCCTGCCTCGCTTGACCGTGTAGGTCTGGGATTGCCAGACCGGATCTCCGGCCACATCGTATACCGTCACCGTCACCTGAGCTGTGGCATCGGGAGGTAAATTCACATCGAATGAGAAATGGGCCTTGTCGCCGCGGGATCTGCTTATCGGGTTGGGCCAGACATATACATCGCCCTTGAAATTGAGTGAGACGGTGAACTCCAGCTCTCCCCCGTCATATATCTCCTGGTTTCCGGCGTTATCTGTCACCCTGATCTTCAGCTCGTATTTACCGGATTTCGTCGGCAGGAAATCGAGAGACCATTCCGACCAGGGTTCCTCCTGCTCGGTGCTTTCATCCACAGCCGGCGTCCACTCTATCTCCTCGTCGTCGGGGCCGTATCCTCCGATCTCCACGAGCGCCACGCCTGAGGCGGGAACATCTTTGGTGGGCGGGTCGGACGCCGTGCCCTTAAGCGGCGCCGGCTCGTTCTCATATGAGCTTCGCGGGCCATGCTCGGTCAACCTCGCCACCGGCTTGCCCAACTCGAAGAGGAAGGAGGTGGATATGGAGGTGGTGGGCGATATGCCCAGGTTCTCAACATCCAGTCCCACAGCCTTGACCATCACCTTGTAGATCCCCTCTTTCGGCAGCAGATCGCTCGAAAATTCCAAGGTGTCAACGCCGTTTTGCCTTATAGAACCGCCTACCGGATTGCCGTCAGGGGAGAAGACCTGGATGACGGATTTAGTCAGATCAACCCCGGCTCCCTCGTCCGTTATCTTCGCCGTGATCGTCACCCCTGTCTGGCTGTTAACCGCGGTGGGAAAGTCGGGCGAGTTCGGATCTATCACCAGAGGCTTGCCGTTTATCTCTAACGAAGAGGGATCGATCACCGGCGGGGTTGTATCGTAGACGAAATCGTATTCGACCGGATCGGGGGCGTTGCCCGCCTTGTCCCTGGGCGAGATGAGGATCTTGTACTTTCCGTCCTGAGAGCCGTCCGTCGCCAGCGGCACATCCAGTTTGAAGATCAACTTCCCTGCTTTGTCGCTCGTGGCCTTCCCGGATATCGGCTTCCCGTCGGGGCTGATCAGCTTGATCCAACTCTCATCGACGTTATCCCAATCGATACCGGAGCTGGGCTGTTCATCCTTAACGTTCACCTGTATCTCGCTGAGCGAATTCTGGGCGGTCTGAGATGTGACGAGCCGCAAGGCATCCAGATCTACCTCAGGCGGGACGGTGTCGTAGAAGAAGGTGAAGTTTAACTGGTCGCCTCGTCTGCCCGAAGCGTTTATCGGGATGACGGTTATCGTGTAGAGGCCATCGTCCGATCCGTCCGTAGCTAGGGGTTTGGCGAGGTTCCAGATTATCGTGTCAACGCCGTTATCGGATTGAGAGCCAGGGACGATGTTGCCGTTGGGATCTCGAAGTCTGATCTGGGAGAGGAAGCTAATTCCTCCGTTGTTGGTCTCCTGCAGTTTAGCCTCGACCCTGGTGATCTGCTGCCCCGTGTATGCCTCCTCGGGAGGAGATGTCTTCGGGGTGGTGGAGATCACAACGGGCAATCCCGTCGAATAGTTGAACTCCCGCTTCTTCACTATCCCGATCCCGTTTCCGGCCATATCGACCGCCATCGCCGTGATCGTATACGTTCCCTCCTCATCCGGATTGGCAAAGCTCAATGTCACGGTGTCGATCCCGTTGTTGCTCATCTTGGCGGATATCTCACGCCCTTTTGGATCGAGCAGCTTGACGTAGGATCTGTCGAAATCTATCCTGCCCGGCTCCGGATCGGTGAACTTGACGACCACCTCTGTCAGCTCACCTGTCACGAGCTCTCCCTTGGGCTCGATGAACTCCACATTCGGGGCGACGGTATCGTAGAGCAGGGTATATTCCGCCTTTAAAGGATTTCCGGCCTTATCGACCACCGATATCGAAACCGTATAGATCCCGTCCATAGATCCGTCGGAGGCCAGCGGCTTATCCGGCGTCCAGAAGAGCTTGTTTTCACCCTCGCTTGTCACCTTTCCCGAAACGACTTTGCCGTCGGGACCGATCAACTGAATCGAGGTATCGGTGAAGAGCCGACTGTCCACACCGGAAGGACCTTCGTCCGACACCGAGGCCTCCAGCTTATCTATCTGTCCGCTTACGTAGCTTATCGGGGCGTTCAAGTCGATATGGCTGATCGAGTTAACCCTGGGAGGCTGCGTGTCATATACCACGGTGAACTGAACCGTCTCGCCTGTCCTGCCCAGCCTATCTGCCGGTGTAACGCTGATCGTATATGTTCCATCCGCCGTCCCGTCCGTGGCGAAGGGCAACTTCGGACTCCAGGAGAGGATAACGTAGCCCTCCTTCGGTTTTTCCTCGACGATCTCCTGCGTACCCAACACCTTACCGCTGGGCCCGCGGACCTCTATTTTGGAGGCCACCGGATCGACCTGCGAGCCGGTCAGGGTCACCTCAACCGAGTCAAATCCGTTGGTGTAATTCATCCCCTGAGCCGTTAAACCCGTCTTAATCTGGGCGCTTTTAACGGCCGGCGGGGCGTATACCAGGGTGAAGGTGAAGACAATGGGTGCTTTCGCGACGTTTCCGGCCATATCTTTAGGCGTCACCTCGATCCTGTAACTTCCCTCATCGGATATCTGAGACGTGCTGATCGTTATGGTATCGATGCCGTTATGCTTGATATCCAGCGGGATCTGTCCTTTCGGGCCGATGAGTTTAACGGATGTCCCGTCCAGATCGACGCCGCTCCCCTTGGTCGGGATGTTCTCATCCGGCTGTGATGGCACGGCGGCGTTCGGATTCTCATCGTTCAGCTTCAGGGTGAACTCCGTCGGTGGGACCTCGTATACCTCCTTTAACCCTTCGACCTCCACAGCGGGGATAAAGGTATCGTAAAGGAAGGGTATCTCTTCGACGTTCGTGTTGCCGGCTTTATCCGCGATCGTGACCTCGACGGTATACTGTCCGTCAGCCGATCCGTCCCTCGGAAGCGGGTTTTCGAGCATCAACGAGATCCTATCCGGTTCCTCCCTCTCGATCCTCCCACCGACGGTGGATCCATCGGGCGCAATGAGCTTAATCGAGGAGGCATCCAGATCTATTCCCTGGCCGCTGTGATCCTTCAGAGTGGCGGAGACGGCGGCGAGCTGATTCACGAAACTGTATTTGGCGGGGTTGCTCGTGACGACCTCAGGCTTTTGGGTGACATAGTAGAACTCGTAGATCAGAGAGGCCGCGAGGCCGTTTCCGGCCTTATCGAGAGGTTTCACCTCAATCTGATACGTCCCGTCATCCGTTCCGTCCGCTCGCAGCTTGTTGAAGCTCAGATATATCGTCGAGACGCCGTCATCGCTCTTATTGACGGCGAGATAGCCGTGCGGTCCCTTCAGCTTGACGTCGCTCCCTTTCAGATCAACGCCCGCTCCCGCATCATCGAGCTTCACCCAGACGGTTTCTATCGGCTCGACTACGGAGGTCTTAGGCTTTGGCGATACCTCCTTGACGGTCGGCGGCTGTGTATCATAAAGCAGGGTATAATCCCTGGATAGCTCATTACCCGCTTTATCGAGCAGCTTCACCGATATCTGATACCTTCCGTCGTCCGATCCATCTCGTTTGAGCGGTTCATCCAGTATCAGCCAGATCCTGCTCTCCTCATCGGTTCCCAGCTCGCCCGAAAGCGCCTTTCCATCGGCCTTTCTGATCAACTGGAGGCTTGAGGCATCGAAATCGATCCCCGCCGTCTGGTCGCTGCCTCTCATGTCTATCCTTTCGATCTCCCCGTTTACCGTCCATTCCATCCCCTCCGCAAGCAGATCTTGAACGTAACTCAGCGATTCAAGTTTGGGAGGCTGGGTGTCATATACGATCTGTATCTCCTTGGATGTCCCCTCATTGCCGTATTCATCAAGTGGGGTCACGCTCAGCCGATATATCCCGTCATCGGTGCCATCGGTCTTCAGACTTTCCTCGGGAATCACGATCAGATCGTTCCCCTCGGATTCGATCTTCACGGCGAGAGGACCTTTGGGGCCGGCAAAGCTTACCCTATCGGCGGTCCCCGTCAGGTCGGTCGCTTCGGTGAAGCTCAGTCTGATCTTCTCCAATTTTCGGACGTAGCTTCCATCTGCAGGCGTGGTCGAAAGGAGGCTCGCCTCGGGGAGCTGATATTCAAATCGGTAGGTCAGGGCTGAGTTGATGTTACCCGCCTTGTCCGCCAGCGAGACCTGGATCGTATATCTGCCGCTCCGTGTGAGCTCATCCGGTTTGAAGATCAGTTTAGATACCCCATCCGTGTCTGCCCTTCCCTTGACCTCTTTCCCATCGGGCCCTATGAGCTTGATCGTACTTGCAAGCAGATCCAGCCCGCTGAACGGTATGCCTCCTCCGGGGTCATCGCTCGCCTCAACGGTGATTTCGATATCGCCGCTTACCTGCTCGTTCTCCTTCGGGCTTGTCGAGACGACGGTTGGCGGGAGGCTGTCATATCTGAGGGTGTTCTCCACCGTATGAAGGTTACCGAGCTTGTCGGCGAGGCTGAGCAAGATCCTATACTCCCCGTCCTGCGAACCGTCCTTCAGCCTCGGGTTATCTATTCTCCAGATCATCTTATTGCCGCCGATCTCCAGCTTGCCGCTCACCTCATTCCCGTCCGGTCCGATCACCTTGAGATCGCTCCGCTGAAGATCGATCCAAGATCCTGTCGGCTGGACTTCGATCGTCTTTATGTCATTGACGTAGGTTCCCTCCTCGGGGGTTATACTCACAGCCTCGGATGGGGAGGTTACATAGGCGATCCTGTAGATCTCCTCCACCCCGATGTTGCCCGCCATATCCTTGGGGGTCACCTTGAGCGTGTATATTCCATCGTCGCTTCCATCCGTAGCCAGAGATTGAAGGATCAGCCTCAATCCCTTATCCGTGACCTGTCTGGCGATGGGGAGGGAATTTCCCTTCGGTCCGATCAAGCTCACCTTGGTTCCCGCTCCATCAAACCCGCTCAGCGCATCCTTCAGTTCAACTGATACCTCTTTCATCTCCGTCACGGCGCTGCCGTCAGATGGTGAGATCTCGACGTTTGGTGGCTGGGTATCATAGATCAGTTCGGAGGTGATTTGGAAGGTCGCTCCCGACTTATCCGTCAGCATAACCTCAACCTGATAGGAACCGTCGTCATCTCCATTTGTCTTCAGAGTCTGAGAGGGTCTCCAGCTCAGGCCGTTGCCCTCAACCCTGACTATGCCCTGAATCTCCTTCGATGTCAAGCTCCTCACCAGCTTAACGGCCGAAGATCTCAGATCGATCCATTCCGAAACCGGGGTTCCGATCTGAACCTTCACCGATTCAAGTGAATTCACGTATGTGCCGTCTTCGGGCGAAACCGTCACCGAATCGGAGAGCGAGGCGACGAAGAGGAATCGAATCTGTTCCGTCAGGCCGATGTTTCCGGTTTTGTCCACCGGTGTTACCGATATGGTGTAAACCCCGTCATCCGATCCATCGAGCGCTAAGGGGGTGATCAGGTCCCATTCCACCACGTCCACGCCGTTATCCGATTTCGTCCCTTTGATCACGTTTCCGTTTGGTCCTGTGAGGTAGATGGAGGAGTTGGTCAGATCCAGGCCGACGCCGGAATTATCCTTGAGCTTCGCGCTTACCTTAGCGAGCGGTTCACCCTCAACTATCGATCCGTCCTTCGGAGTGATGGAAAGGACCACAGGGAGTTTTTCGGGCGAGAGGATGTATCTGAAGGGATATTTGAGAGATACGGTATTACCCGCCCTATCGGCGAAGCTTATCTCAAACGTATATGTCCCTTCATCCGACAATCCGGCATAGCTCGCCGTCACCGTCGAGACGCCGTCGGTTGTGAAGCTGAAGGATGCGGGTTGAGACGGGCCCGAGATCTTGACGTTAACGGACGCGAAATCGATCCCGCTTCCCCCCTGATCCTCGACGGTGAAGGTCACAGTCCCCTCCTGAGGGAGGATCACGTTCGCGTTGCCCGGGGTCAAGGTCTTGCCTGAAGAGGTAACGGAGATGACCTTCGGCGGCTGAGAGTCAAACGTGAACTTCGCCTCTTGACTCAATTTATTTCCGGCCTTATCGCGCGCCATCACCTCAACAGTATACGTGCCGTTTTGCCCTGGAAGTGAGATGGGAAGATCGGGCCTAAAGATTAACTTATTGGCCTTCTCATCGATTTCCAGCTTACCGCTCACCGATGAACCATCCGGAGCGATAAGGGTCAAAGTAGGAGGATTGATCTCATAATCTATCCCGGCTTCCCCCTCATCTGCTATCTGAGCGGAGATCTCCCCCACGGGGGATCTGGTCATCGAACCGTCAGATGGTGCGACCGATATAAGTTTCGGCGTTTTCGTATCTATCAGTATCGTCAGGTTTGTCTCTCCGATATTTCCCCCCGCATCTACAGCTTTGAATCTGAAGGTGTAAGTTCCATCATCGAGCAATCTACCTATACCATCCTTGCCGTTCCAGGTGATCAGATGTTCGGACTTTCCCGCCAGTGAGCTCACGGTTATATTAGGAGGAACGGAGAGAGCTGGATTGACCAGATCCACGTTCAGTTCCTGTACGTCCTCTGAAAGCACATAGGATATGAGGGCCGTATCGTTTGATCCATCTCCGTTTGGGGAAAACGGCCCAGCCTTAAGCGATATGATCGGTTTCACGCTGTCCACGGTAACCTGGGTCTCCTCGGCGAACGCGGCAGTAGTATCTATCATGCCATTGGGGTTATAGTCTATCTCCACCCTGATCTTATAGGTTCCGTCCTCGACCACTCTGCCCTTTCTATCCCTTCCGTCCCACTCGACGGCGATGGTCTGCACCTCTCCCGTCGCCGAGCCCAGCATTCCGATCTTAACCCAATCGTCGTCCGGATTGAACTGGCCGTCCGGTCTTTCAACTCCGCCGGGCCCATTGGTATCTATGATGACCCTGTAGTCTCCGGATGCACCGGTTGTTTGGAAGGTTATGATCGCCTTCCTCTCCAGGCTATCACTTGCTGTGCTGAAGGTCGAGTCGATGCCTCTGTTATCTGTGACCGAAGGGACGGTTACGAATTGAGCTATCGCCGGAAGGCTCCATAGCATCAGAATGGCCAGAGCCCACAATCCTGATGATCTACCAAGCTTTTCCACGAGCTTCCCCCTGAATCTTCCATGGATTTATTTAATCGATTCCAACTTCCGTTAGACGAAAGAAGCCTTCTTAGGTTGAATCGTTGAATCTATCGTATTTTCAACCGCCTCATATCCAGGTTTGGGGCGTAGTATCGCTTACCGTAGTTTAGCCTCTTCATCTCGTCTATCAGCCCCTCGAGTTCCTTTGAATCCGTAAAGTCCACATTATCCGTGTTCACCACCAGCAGAGGGGCGTCTTCATATCCCAGAAAGAAGGTGTTATAGCATTTGTTCATCTCAAAGAGATAATCCTGCGAGACATACCTCTCAAACGGCCTGCCCTTCGATCTTATCCTTTTCTGCAGGACCCTAGTGCTCGCCTGAAGGTAGATGACGAGATCCGGCTTTGGAATCGATCTGCTTATGAGACGATAGACCTTGTCGTAGATGAGAAGCTCATCGTCGCTCAGAGTTAGATAGGCGAAGATCCTGTTCTTATCGAATAGATAATCGGTTATGACGCATTGCTCGAAGAGATGCATCTGCAGGATCTCGCGCTGCTGCTCATATCTGGTGAGCAGGAAGAACATCTGGGTTCTGAAGGCGTAGTTCTCCATATCGGTGTAAAACCTTTCTAAAAACGGATTTTCCGCCGATTCCAGAACCGCTCTCCCGTTTAACCTCTTGGCGAGCAACTGAGCCAGATCGGTTTTGCCGACGCACATCGGGCCTTCGATGCTGATATATTTGTGAGCTAAATCCATTCCTCAACCCTCCCAAGATAGCTTTCCGTATAGACGTATGCCTTGGCTTTTTTCACACTTCAAATCGGCTATAAGCTCCCTAATCGATCTGCCCAATGACGGATGTATCAGATCGGGAGCGATTTCGAAAAGGGGCATAAGCACGAACAGCCTTTCATGAGCTCTGGGATGGGGGATAACGAGATCATCCTCGTTTAAGGTTAAATCCTCGTAAAACAAAATGTCAAGGTCTATCCTCCTGGGTCCCCATCTCGGCCCCGGCCTCCTGCCTATTCGGGCTTCCATGCCTTTAAGCGTCTTCAGGAGCTCACGCGGGGCGAGCTCCGTTTCGATCTTGACGACACAATTCAGAAAATCGGGCTGATCCTTAACCCCCACGGGCTCGGTTTCATAGAGGTTGGAGACCGATATCACATCGATCTTCCGGTTTTCGGCCATAATCTCCATCGCCCGGCGGATGTTGGACGCCCTATCCCCCAGGTTCGATCCTATACCAATGAAAGCCACCGCCATCTTCAAAGCCCGGAGCCATATATGGCGATCCTTTCGCCTGTTGAGAGGATCACCTCATCCAGGCCGTCCCCATTCAGGTCGCCTATAGCGATATGTTCCGGTCTATATTTGAGATCGAACTTGACCGCCCTGACGCCCTGATGGTTGTAAAGTCCCATGACGTCCGGATCACTGGTGTCAAGCATTAGATCGGCATCCGGAACCCACCTCACTTTCCTCGGATGGAAGGGGATGTTATTGGGCTCGATACTGATCACCTCCGTCATAGTCAGGCTATATAGCCTTCTTATACCGTAGTTACCCCACCAGGTGCATATCCATACTCCATCCCGATCCTCCAGAAACCGTCCGACACAGAGACCTCTCACATCTCCCGCCTGTATCTCCCCCAGCATTCTACCATCCCCTCGCATGAAGATCAGCCCCGCCTTGGCACATGCCATGGCGATGATCTTCTCCTTTCCTCTTCCCACGCCTTCCATAACCTCTATGGCCCTGGGGGCGAACGGGGCGATTCTATACCAGGGTTTAGGCATATACCAGAGGGCATGACCGCTCTTGTTCAAAGCGGCGAATCCTATCACGATCTCCCTCTCCCTATCGCCGTCGATATCCTCAAGGAGCGCCACACCGCCATGGAGCAGATCGTGTCTATGCCATATCATCCTGAGCGATCCGTCAAACCCCCACGCTCCCCAGAACGGTTTTGCCAGGGCGAGCACGAAATCCCCATCCGCATAAACGGCCGAGATCTCCTCTTCAAGTTCCGTTCTGCCCTTTTCCTCCCCGGTCCCGGCATCCAGGAGGATTAAGTATCCATCGTCGTGAACCGCCAGCTCGTCCCTACCATCTCCGTCTATATCATATGAGGCGGGAATCACCTTCGAAGCGATCCCACTTCTCCAGACCTCGTTTCCATCGAGATCGAAAGCGATCATTTTCTCCCCGTCGGAGATCAGCAGACAGGGGTTACCTGAGCCGATGGAAGAGATCCAGACCGGCTTTTTCTCGAGGGATATCTCCCGTATCAGATTCGGCTCCGGATATCCCTTTCTGATCTGATATCCCCTAGAATACATCCGTTGCCTTTCAACTTTGGCCCTTTTCAGCTCAGCTTGAGAGATCCAGGTGCTGACGGAGCTAAACCAGGCCTCGGTGTTAGTTCTTATTCCGGCTTTTCCCTCAGCCGGTATATGTGGATCGGCCAGATCGAAGGTCAACCTTCCGTTGAGATAACATCTGATCCTCTCTCCATTCACTTCAGCTCTCAGGTGGTAATATCTATCAGGGTTGAAGCTGATCCCCTTGCTCGCCAGGAGCCGCCAGAGGTTATCGCTGCGGTCATATAACACCAATTTTGCCCTGGATGGAGGCGTCGAGGGCGGTTCACCGCTCCTGGCCCGGCGTTCCTGAACCGGTATCTCGATTCCAAACCAGCAGTATCGCCTCAGATGCCTATATCTGAAAACCACTCCGGCTCGCGGGGTTCGGTCATACTGTTCATCCAGCACGACGTATTTCCCAGGTCCCCAGCTTGACGGGATCGTCAAGGTGGAGACGATCCTCACAGTCGCTTCGACGATGTAATCCTTCCAGCTCTCATAACCTGTTATCAGACAAGCATCATGAGGCCCAACGGAATCGGAGAGGTTACAGAGCACCTTTCGCCTGCCATCGACCGAAATTCCCCACGGATTGCCGCTTATATGCAACGGATTGTGCCACCTTCTGAACCTGTTTAGATCGAATGGCCCCTCCTCGAGCCCTGAGACATCGAGTGATGAGAAAAGCTCCAGGTTTTCAGGAGGGTGGGCCCTAGGTATTCTAACCCCTGTCTTTTTGATCGGCGGATGGGGGATATGGACGGAAGGGGGACTTTCATACCGGCCTGTTTTGAGGTTCAGCCATCTGGGCAGCGAACAGAGCCCCTGGGATTGATGATGCTTTCGTATGGGGGCATAGATCCTCTCCCCTTCAAACGGGCGATCTTGGGTATAGATAAGGAGCTTCCCGTCCTTGAGGAAGATCAGCTCATCGCGCGGGTCACACGCCACATCGGCGGGACCGACGGGAAGACCAGCGTTTTGGGGAAACTCGACCACGCACCGTCCCCACCCATCGTAAAGACCCTTAGCATTGGGAGAATTTCTGAAACTCAGCTCCTCGCCCTCTCCCGTCCAGTTACACGGTTTTCCGGCGTCCTCGCCGTTGTCGGGCTCCCACTCGAATATCCGTCTGCCGTGATGGTCGAAAAGGGTTCTGATGCCGTAGTTGCCCCATCTGGTGCAGGTCCATATCTGCAATCCGGGGAGATCTCCCCTGAATTTCCCGACGCTAAGCGTCTGCGCGTGGCCGATCGGAACCTCCGAGATGACCTTCCCAAATGAATCGACCATGAGGAATCCCAGGTTTCCGCAGGCCATAGCGATTTCCGGGCCATTTTCGGGGTCGCCGTCTATCTCCGCCGCTATGGGTCTATCGACATGATAGGGCTGACTCCTGCGCCACACCCCCTCGGTGAGGGAGATCACATCTCCCTCGCCGTTCACAACTATATGTCCTATGATCGCCTCCTCCCGGCCATCGCCATCTATATCGTAGCAGTCGAGATGATGTCCGTATTTGACGTTTGGCATTTCCCAGAGCAACTTCAGCTCATGGTCGAAGGCCCATACGCCGTGATACGCTCCTCCCTTAAACAATATCTGTCTTGTCTCATCTCCTAGGAAGTTCGCTATGTATATCGGATCCACAGCGTTATAAGGGTTGGCCAGTGCGCCTTCAGATCCGCCTTCAAACGAACTGGCCCTGGGAAATCTCCTTCGCGCCTTGCACAGACCGCTTATCGGATCGATAACGACGATCTCCTCTCCTATAAGCGTTACCACCTCGGCGATCCCGTCAGCATCTATGTCATAACAATGTAAGGTGTGTGCCCAGTTTTCCGGCAGATCCAAACGCCATAGCACCTCGCCCTCGCCGCTCACCGCCACGGCCCCTTTCTCATAGATCAGGATCACGTCGAGCTTATCACTGCTCCTAACATTGGCAAATCTCACCCCGATGGGCTTTGAGCCGAATCTCGAGATATCCACCTCGCGATGGAGAACCGGTTTGGGATATCTCTCTCTGATCCGCCTCAGCTCCTCCTCGCGGCGTCTCCGCTCACGATTGAACTCCTCTATATCCTCCCTTGTGGTTGAAATCCTAACGAATTGGAATCTAGACTCGGCGTTGGATCTGATTCCAGCTTTACCTCTCTTCAACCTCCCATCTTTAACCGTGAAAGCCGATCTGCCGTCCAAGGAACATTTTATTCTCTCGTCTTTCAATTCCGCTTCCAGAAGGTAATATTGGTTGGGATTAATCTTAATCTTCCTACGCCCGAGCAGATTCCAATCGTCGTCCCACCTATGATACAGCGCCAGATACCCATCCATGAGGTTATCATCTAAGGCCTTTTCGACCTCAAGGCAATAGAAATAGTAATGACGAAGCGTTTGATATCTCAACATCAATCCGGCTCTCGGCGGCAATCCCCTTTCGTGATCGCTCGTCTGAAGCGTGACGAAGGAGATCAGCCTCACAGAGGCCTGAACGGAGTAATTCCGCCATAGGTGTTCCCCCGTCACAAGGCATCTATCGCCGGGGCCCCATTCGCCCGATAAATTAGCGATTACCACCCGATCACCCTCCATAACGGGCACAAATCCGCCATCGCGCTCCAGGGGATTGATCCATCCATCAGGTTTTCCAAGCTTTTCGCCATCCAGATAAGAGAGCTGAATTCCCAATTTACACCCCTCCGAATTTTTCCAACGGACATCTCCATTATAGCATCATCGGAGGGGGAAGATCAAGGATTCGCTGAACGGCCGATCGATCGCACTTGACTTATGCTTTGGAATTAAATATAATGCTTTTCAGACTCGAAAAGGGAGGTAAATAACAATGAGGGAAAGGCTACTGGTTATCATCACGGTTCTGGCGGCGATGGGCCTTTTAGCCGTCATGGCCTTCGGGGCAGATGACCCGAACACGTGTAAGAAGCTGGCAGGCAAGGTGCCCAAGGATTGCAAGTACTATGAGCCCGACAAATTCTACACCGGCAAACATGGTTTTATGAACGATGAGGATCTGACGAGTGATGGTGGACCGTTGGAGAAGGGGTTATATCTGATGAGCTGGCTGGTTCTCTCGCCGCCTATAATCGGCGAAGGTGGGCCGGCAGCTAACTTCGACGGCAACGATGTGCTGAAGAAACACTGGCGCGTCGGCGAGAAGGAGGTCACCAAAGACCCCAAAAACTGGCCCATCGCCGGTGAGAAACTCAGCGGCTCCGGAGGAATTGCCTCCGACGGGTCCTGGTGGGTGCCGATCAACTTCCAGGACCTCGTGGATGCGAAACAAGGTGCCCTCTTTAACAGCGGCAATGAGTTCGATTGGCAGATGTGGGGCGGCCAGGGGCTTAACCAGTTCATCGAGTACCTCTTCTGCCTGGTCAAGTGGAACAAAGGTGGCACCATCACGTTTAAGGCGGGAAGTGACGATCCGGAGGTGACATGGGTCAATGGCAAAGAGATCTGTAAAGGTATAGGCGATAGAAACTGGCATAGGGATACGGATATCGGGGAGTTCAAGGCGCCCGCGGGGGAATGGGTTGCTATACTCGGCAAGGTAGGCGAGAACGGTGGCGAATGCGGTTATACACTGCGCATCGAGCCTCCTCCGGACGATCACACGCTCGATACGGAAATGGCCATGGCGGTTAGCCCCGGAAATAAGCTTCCCACCAGTTGGGGCGCCATCAAGGCGATGAGGCTCAGATAACCCAACCGCACATATCGGGCGGGGCCTCGCCTCGCCCAAAATTATTCCATCCGAAAGAAGGGATGTCATCTGGATGAACTAACCTGTTTCTCGTTCTCTCTCGCTCTGGGATCATCCCACGTAAACCTGGGGAGAAACTGAAGGGATTGATCAGATTCCGAAATATCCTCGTTCATGACTACCCGTGTCAAGTCAAATGATGATAATGTTACCGAGAAAGTTTTTCAACTGCCGTCAAGCCTTACGCTTGTAACAGCAGCGTATCCTGCCGATAAGGTATAGCTGGAGATCACCTCCGCATCTGAACACAAATCATTGAAGCACTC
>JAGGXZ010000196.1 GCA_021162805.1 Candidatus Poribacteria bacterium | reverse complement strand
CTCCGCACTTGGATAATCAAGCGCCTTACAGATCGGTGAGTTCATCAGTCGTATCAAGCTCTTGCGATGAAGCCCTGTCACCTCCTCCATCTCTCCTCTCCCTTTCGATACATGAACGATAGCGTACAGTTGAAAAACGGCGAGAGATAGTCTAAAATTCCCTGGGAGATTCATTCAAAATGTCCGGATGAATCCTCCCCGGAAGTTTCAATGCCTTAAGGGAAAGCGGATTATCCTGGAACGGATCGGGGAACACGGCCAAAACATCAAGAACAGGAGGTGCTTGGATTATGAGATGGATGCTTCTCACATTGGCGATCGCATCGCTCGTGGTGGGATCAGCCTATCCCGAGTGGGAGGTGATCAGACAGGACGATTTCACCAGAAATGATGGCATCGAAGGCGATCTGATGTTCGTCAAGGCGCTAGACCTGAAAACGGTCGTGGCGGCAGGGGGAAACGGGCTGATCCTGCGATCAACCGATGGCGGAGAGACGTGGTCTGCCAGGAACATCAAAATGGACGATATGGGCATTATCTTTTGGGGAGGATTTTTCCTTAACAGGGAGTTCGGCTGCGTTGTGGGTGTGAGATCGAGGGGGTTTCGAGGAACCGCCCTGATATACCAAACTGGTAACGGGGGAAAGACGTGGAAGGGCTCCCAGATCAGAGCTGCCCGGCTTATAGATGCCTTCTTCATAGACGAGAAAAAAGGATGGGCGGTGGGTGAGACCCGGACGTTCCTGAAAACAACCGATGGGGGTGAAACCTGGAACCTGATCAGCTCAGAGCGGGCAAGAGCGGGAGAGATGCGATATAACTATAACGCCATCTGGTTTAACACACCTAAATCCGGATGGATCGTGGGCGCATACGGGATTATCATGCGCTCTGAGGACGGTGGCGAAAGCTGGAGGAAGGTCCCCATCGAGGATGTGATCTCCGATCTGAACGATGTCTTTTTCCTGAACGAAAAAGAGGGATGGATAGTCGGGCAGGATGGCGTGATACTTCATACCTCAGATGGTGGTAGAAATTGGAGATTGATGCCGGTGCCGAAGGAGGTGAGCGACTACGGTCTTCGCGCCGTGTGTTTCGTCACTCCGTCAATTGGATGGGTCGTCGGCGATAGCGGCCTGATACTGGAGACAAAGGACGGAGGAAAAAGCTGGGTGAAGGTTAAGCCCCTCACCAATTCAGTCCTGACGGATGTATCCGGATACAAGGATGAGACGACAGGGGAAATCGCCTGTTATGCCGTAGGCGAATGGGGAATCGTGCTGAGGTTAAAGTGAAACTATGATGAGAACGGGAAAAGCCCTGATCATCTCGATAATCCTACATCTCATCTTCGTGACGATCCTAGCGATACACCTCAGCAGGCGATCGGGAGGAGAGGCTGCCGCAAAGGGGGTATACGTCGACCTGAACGTCAGGCTCGAAAGGCCCCGCGTGAAGAGGATCTCCCTGCCGAGGGTCGTCCAGCCGCTCCTCTCCACCCCTCGTCCGTCCTCCCCCACGAAACCCGTCGTGAAACTGCCTCCGCCCGTCCTCAGGGGCATCACCACGGCGGCGAGGATCTCCGGGCAGAGCGAGGGATTCGACGTGGTGCCTGATCTGGGGGGAACGACGGGAGGCGGTCTGGCTGAGCCGAAGAGAGCCCTCTCGAACCTCGCCTCCATCCCATCCTATTCGCTCATCCGGAAGCCCAAGCTCCTCAGGTTCGTCGGCGGTCTAGGCGAGAGGCGGAGGATAGTTTACTGCCTGGATGTATCGGCGAGCATGTCATCGGGATTCGATAAGCTGGGAATGGCCAAAGCCTATCTCCGTCAATCGATCTCAGATCTGTCCGAAAACGATTTGTTCGATCTGATAGCCTTCCACAAGAGAACCATCAGGTTCAGGGGAAATCCGGTTCCGGCCACGGAGAAAAACGTGGCTTTGGCCTTCAGATTTATGGAGAGATTCACGGCCGAGTCCACCAGGGGAAACGATAGGACCGACCTGTTCGCCCCCCTATCGGACGCCCTGAGAATGAACCCCGATCTGATCGTCCTCGTCACCGACGGGCTCCCCAACGCTGGGATATTGAATCCCACGGAGCTCGCCAGGAAATTCAAGAAGGCCAATAGAATTAAGGCCAGGATCTACGCCATCGGCATGGGGCTGAACGAGAAGAGCCCCGGCGCATATATGCTCAGGAGACTAGCCCTGGAAAATGAAGGGGATTTCGAGCTGATATCGCCGTGAAGGGAAACGTGTTGCTGATCAACCCCTGGATATATGATTTCGCGGCGTACAACTTCTGGATGGAGCCGATAGGGCTGCTTTCGATCGGAAGGGTGCTCAGAGAGAACGGCTATCGGGTGAGGTTGATCGACTGCGTCGTCTCGCCACCTCCGGCGAAGCTCAGAAGATATAACACCTGGAAAATACCCAAGCAGATCATACCCAAACCTTCCCTGTTGAGGGACGTGCCGCGCAGATATGGCAGATACGGTATATCGCCTGAGGAGTTTCTGAGCTTGCTGAGACGAACGCCCAGGCCGGATCTGGTCATGATCACCTCCAAGATGACCTACTGGTATCCGGGCGTCTTTGAGGCGATCAAAGCGATCAGATCCCTCTGGGGGGATATCCCGATAGCCTTGGGCGGGACATATGCCACCCTCTGTTACGATCACGCGATCAGGCTTTCGGGGGCGGATTTCGTCATCAGGGGCGAGGGCGAGATAGAGGCGCTTAAACTCGCCGATGAGATAACCGGGAGCTCCTCGGGGATCGAAAGATATAGCCTCTCAGATCTGGATACGCTCCCCGAGCCGGCCCATGATCTGATGCCGCGCCGGGATGGATTGCTCCCGTATATCGCCGTCCTCACGTCACGTGGATGTCCGATGAGATGCACGTACTGCGCCTCGAGGCTCCTTCATCCCCTCTTCAGATCCAGATCGCCCGAATCGGTCGTCGACGAGATCGAACGATACCATATACAGTTCGGCGTTGAGGATGTCGCCTTCTACGATGACGCCCTGCTCGTGAGGGCTGAGGATCATATGATCCCGATCCTTGAGATGATTATATCCAGGAGATTGAAGGTGAGATTCCACACGCCGAACGGGCTACATGCCAGCCTGATAACCCCTGAGATAGCCGAGCTGATGTTCAGGGCGAACTTCAAGACGATAAGATTGGGGTTGGAGACGGCGGATGAGGAGAGATTGCGGATGACGGGTGGCAAGACGTCGCTCGACGATTTCGTCAGGGCCGTTGAATCGCTCAAGAGGGCGGGCTTCACAGCTGAGGAGGTCGGCGCCTATGTGTTGGCCGGCCTTCCCGGACAAAGCGTTCATGAGGTCGAGAGGACGGTCCGTTTCGTCCATCGATGCGGCGTGCAGGTCAAGATAGCGCTTTTTTCGCCGATACCGGGCACAGGGGAGTGGCGTCGGGCGGTCAAGGAGTTCAACTTTCCGCCTGACGCGGATCCACTGTTACATAACAACTCGATCATGCCCCTGATGGGCGAGAGCGAGAGAAGGGAGATACTCAGGCTTAAGGCATTGGCCGGTCAGCTTAACCGGGATCTGCTCTGAGGATAACGCCCGCTCCTCAGTCGTCGCACCCTATATCAGCAAACTCATCACAGTTCGAGATTCTCCTGTTGAGATCCACGGTGATTTGTGATATATTTTTGAGCGTGATTGGCGAATCCGATAATGGAAGGTTAATTCGAGATGAGCATATTCGATCTCAGCCGGCAGATCATCAGGGACTACGCCCGTTATGTGCAGAGCTTTCTCTCCATCAACGATGAGCGGGTGCGTCAGTTCGTTGAGGATGAGCTTATCCGTAGGAACGCCCTCTGGCCGGAGTCGCTGCTTCAGCTAAATCCGGCCTACGAGATGGCGGAGACGGTATCTGAGCTATACTCTCGAGGAGGGCTCCATCCGCTCTGTGCGGAGATCTTCTGCGATCGAGATGGAAAACCGATTCGGCTTTACCGCCACCAGCAGGAGGCGATCGAACGGGCGTTAAAGCGCGAGCATTTCGTAGTGACCAGCGGCATGGGCTCGGGCAAAACCCTCACCTACTTCATCCCCATCTTCGATGCAGTGTTGAAGGAGGGCTCCCAGGAGCCCAAGGTTCGGGCCATCATCGTCTACCCCATGAACGCGCTGGTCAACTCACAGTACGAGTCGCTTCAGCGCCTTAAGAGGGAGTTTGAGGAGAAGACAGGGAGGAAGCTGCCGGTCCGATTCGATAGATACACCGGTCAGGAGAACAGGGAGAAGAAGGAGGGGATCCAGCGAAATCCGCCGCACATTCTGCTGACGAACTACGTGATGTTGGAGCTGATGCTGGTTCGTCCGGAGGAGGGCCGGTTCGTAGACCGGGCGACATCCGGACTGGAATTTCTGGTTCTGGATGAACTTCATACCTACCGGGGCAGACAGGGCGCCGATGTGGCTTTATTGATCCGGCGTTTGAGGGAGCGGTGCGGGAATCCGAACCTGCTCTGCATCGGCACCAGCGCTACCATGGTGGCGGGGCGGGAGACGACCGCCCAGGAACGCAAAAAGGCGGTCGCCGATTTTGCGAGCAAAATCTTCGGCGTCGAGGTTAAACCCGAAAACGTGATCGAAGAGAGGCTGCGGAGCGTGACATCGCTCCGAAGGCCCACTAACGAGGAACTGCGGCGCGCCCTTGAGGACGCCCCTCCTCAAACCCTCGAGGAGATGCTGGAAAATCCGTTGACGCCGTGGATCGAGTCCACCTTCGGCATAGAGGTCGAGCTGGACGGCAACCTGCGACGACGTGCACCGATCAGCCTGAAAGAGGGCGCTCGCAGGCTGGCAGAGTTGACCGGATACGACGAGGGAAGATGTGAGGCGAGGCTTCGGGAGATGTTTTTGCTGGGCAGTCGGATGAGGCTTCCCGACGGAAACCCGCTGTTCGCCTTCAAGCTCCACCGGTTCATATCTCAGGGACACGCCGTCTATGCGACCTTGGAACCATCTGAAGCGCGACATCTGACGATGGAGGCGCAGTATTACGTATCGGACGGGGAGGGGCGGAAGGTGCTCTATCCGCTCCTGCGCTCAGCGATCTACGCCGCCTTGAGCCGTTACGGGGAACTGCGCTACCATGAGATCGTCGACAGGGTGGTTGAGGCGATGGGGGTAACGCTTAAGGATATCGCCCGAGACCCCGATCTGGCCCCCGACGGCAAGATGGGAAAGCAGGTTTGGAAAACCTTCCGCGATCTTATAGAGTATCGGATCTACGAGGATCTCAGGCGGGGATGGCGGGTGGTGCAGCCGAATCTGGAGCAATGCGGGCTTCTACGCATCGATTATCTCGGCCTGGATGAGCTCTGCTCCGATGACTCCAAATGGGAGAACATAAGCCCGTTTAGAGACCTCTCCCCTGGTGAACGAAAGGAGATAACCCGAACGATCCTGGATCACTTCCGCAGGAAGCTCGCGATCAACGCGGCATGTCTCCGGGAGGTGGAACAGCAGCAACTGCGAAGGAGGGTTCAAGGTGAGATAAACGAGCAGTGGGGGTTCGAGGAAAGGGAAGAGCTGAGGAGAGCAGGACGGGTCATCCTGCCCTCCACCAAATCTAAGAGATCGATCTCCGGGGTGAGCCTCTCCGAGAGAAGTCTAATCGGACGTTATCTCAGGAGACAGTTGAACCTCTCGGTTGACGAATACCTGAAGTGCATCGGGGATCTGATAGACCTGCTCTGCGCCCATGGGATTCTAAGGAGAGGGAGCGAAAGGGGCGTGAGCTTCGTCCAGATCGATGCGCCGTCGCTCATCTGGCGCCCTGGCGACGGCCCACCGCTCCTCGATCCGATCTATTCCCGTCGCGCTCAGAGCCCGTTTTACGCCGAGGTTCAGCGTCGCGCGAACGAGTTTTTCGGGGAGCTCTATCGGAGCGTAGCCCTTCAACTGCGCGGCATCGAGGGACGGGAACACACCGCTCAGATCTCATATGAGGATCGGCGGTGTCGGGAGGAGCGGTTCCGCAAAGGTGATCTCTCATGCCTTTTCTGCTCGCCCACCATGGAGCTGGGAATAGACATATCGGACCTTCAGATCGTCCACATGCGCAACGTCCCGCCGACCCCGGCCAACTACGCCCAGCGCAGCGGTCGAGCCGGACGACAGGGCGATCCCGCCCTGGTGATGACCTATTGCTCGGCCTACAGCGGTCATGACCGATACTTCTTCAGGAACCGAAGGGATATGGTCGCCGGAGCTGTGCGAGCGCCAAGGTTGGACCTGTCCAACGAAGACCTTATCAAAGCTCACGTTCACGCCATATGGCTCGCTAGAACGGGACTCCCGCTCGGAGGCTCCATCGCCGATATATTGGACCTCGATCGGGAAAGCCTTCCGCTCAAGGAGGAGATTCGATCGCGGATCGAGCTTTCGGAAAACCAGATCCGCAAATGCACCGAGGAGGTCATGAGCGTTCTAGGAAGCTGTGAGCCGGATCTGTCGGCCGGCGGATGGTATTCGGAGGAATGGGTCGAGACGGTCGTTCGGAACGCTCCAGAGGTGTTCGATAGAGCCTTCGACCGGTGGAGGGAGCTCTATCACGCCGCCATGGCTCAGCTTATGGAGGCGCAACAACTGCTCTTCCGTACCCTCGACCGCGACAGACAAAGGGAGGCTCAGGCGAAGCTTGAGGAGGCGATCCGACAGCGCAACCTGCTTTGTAACGTCGGAACTACCAGGGAGGAGTCGGACTTCTACCCTTACCGGTATCTGGCCAGCGAGGGGTTCCTCCCCGGATACAACTTCCCGCGGCTGCCCCTCAGGGCTTTTGTTCCGAGGAAGGAGGGCGAGTTCATCTCTCGACCGCGCTTTTTAGCCATAACGGAGTTCGGTCCGGAGAACGTGATCTATCATGAGGGCGCGAAATACCAGGTCGTATCGCTCATCTCACCGCCGGGTGGACTCCGAGGGCGCCGCACTCACGCGAAACTCTGCAGGGTATGCGGTTATTTCCACGGCAGGATCGATCTCGATCTATGTGAGAACTGCGGAACGCGGCTGGACGGCGACTCATGTCAGGTGATAAAGCTGATGGAGATGTCCAATGTGAGGACATGGCGGCGCGAGCGGATCACGTGCGACGAGGAGGAGCGGATGCGCTTCGGCTATGACGTGACCACCCACTTCCGCTTCGCACCCGCGCCCGGAGGAGGAAAGCGCGTCAAAAAAGCGGGAGTCTATGCTGAGGGTGATACGCAGCTTCTCCGGCTGATCTACGCTCCGACGGCGACGATCTTCAGGATCAATCACGGATGGCGGAACAGAAGGGAAAAGGGATTCAAGGTCGATCTGAACACGGGAAGCCTGTTAAGTCGAATCGAGAGGGATGAGAACAGACCGCCTGTGGTCGCCTCGGACGCCGATGTCGAAAATAACGTTAGGTTCTTCGTTCAGGACACCGTGAATGTCCTTCTGATCTACTCCTCCGTGACACTCAAGATGGACGAGGATCAAATGGCCACGTTCCAGTATGCGCTTCAACGGGGTATCGAGGTGACGTTCCAGGTGGAGGAGTCGGAGCTGGCGTCGGAACGGATCGGATCGGGCGAGCACAGGGCGATACTGATCTGGGAGGCAGCAGAAGGCGGGTTGGGTGTCCTGAGACGGCTCGTCGATGAGCCCGATGCAGTGGCTCAAGTCGCTCGTGCTGCGCTCGAAAGATGTCATTTCGACCCGGATACGCTCAGCGACACAAATCCCGATTGTAACTTCGCCTGTTACGATTGCCTGCTCTCGTATTACAACCAGCGAGATCATCACCGGATGAACCGTCATCTCGTCAGAGATCTCCTCGCGCAGTTATCCACGAGCTCGACGTTCTCGGTGGGAGGCGGTCGCTCGCCTGAGGAGCATTACCGATGGCTTCGATCGCTGACCGACTCCCGCTCCGAGCTGGAACGTCGGTTCATAGATCATCTCTACAGGACAGGCCGCCGCTTGCCCGATGAGGCACAGAGGAAGTTGCAGGACTACAACTGCATTCCCGATTTCTTCTACGAGCCCAACGTATGCGTCTTCTGCGACGGAAGTGTTCATGACGATCCAGAACAGCGGAGAAAGGATAGGCTCGTCCGAAGTGAACTCAGAGATCTCGGGTATCGGGTGATCGTCATCCGGTATGACGAGGATCTGGAAGGACAGATCAGTCAGTATCCCGATGTGTTTGGGGCGAGTGGTGAATAGCGAATAGCGAGTGGCGAATAGGGGAGATCTTCTACTCGCTACTGATGAGCCTAAGGGACATAGAAAAGATCAGGGAGGAAAAGGATGAAGTATCTGGGCATCGCTAAAAAGGAGGCTGGTCAAATAATAATAGATACCGCTGGGAAACTGGGAGAGGGAGACTACGAGGTCATAGAGATCGGGGAAGATATACTGCTTATACCAGCTCCTCTGGATCGGCGTCGTTTAGCGTATATCGAGAAACTCGCAGATATATCCATCGATGAACATCGCCAAACCCTGGAGAGGCTTGCCAAGTGAATTGGATAACATTAGAAGAGCTGATCCTCATCCACGAGCGGGTAATAGATGAAACTGGAGGCGTTCACGGAATAACAAACCCAGGGGAGTTGGAAATGGCTTTGTCTCGGCCTTTTATAACCTTCGGAAGAAAAGAGATGTTTCCCGATCTCTGGAGTAAGGTGGCAGCTTTGATTCACTCGATAATAGCCTTTCACCCTTTTGCGGACGGTAATAAGCGTACAGCTTTAGTAGCCGCCGATGTATGTCTGCGATTAAACGGTCATCGCTTGAAACCCTCTGAGGAGGTGGAACCTTTCTTTCGGGCGATCGCACGAGGAGAGAAAAACATTCGGGAGATAACCGATTGGATTATAAACAATACTGAGCCATGGGGAGAGACATAAGAGAAAGTCCGCGTCGAGAGGAGATCTATGATTAATTGGCGAGTAGCGAGTGGCGAATAGGGGAAATTTTCTACTCGCTACTCGCCGTTCGCCACTCGCTAAATATGGGAAGACCAAGGAGTTGACGGCGATGAAACGCACAGATATAGATGAGCTGCGAGATAAAATAATCGACACGCTTAAACCCTGGGGTGTGCGGAAGGTAGCGCTGTTCGGATCGGTGGTCCGGGGGGAGGAGTCATCGGAAAGCGATAT
>JAGGXZ010000195.1 GCA_021162805.1 Candidatus Poribacteria bacterium | reverse complement strand
GGCAGACCACGGAAAAGCGGCGGCGGTTAGGTCTGGAGAAGTCTCACACGAATGATGCTCTTGTCTTGGCGCTGAGAGAGCGCAATTTTGAGGATACGGTTTGTAGGTATGAGATAGTCGCCCGGCGGCGTCGTCAGGATATGCACAACAGCAAGCACGACGAATATGCCGGGTTCAGGCATTGGGACATTGTAAGGTATGTGAGGCGGGATGGGAACTCCTATTGGGGAACGGTTAGGAGTTTCGTTCCATCCCGCAAGGTAGTGAAGTGTCGGTTGCCGTTCTCCGACAATTATCCGGTATCCGTTGGTAGGCTTCGGCTCATAGAGCGGCCGGGAGCCCTGGTCTATCTGCCGCAATGGGATAGAAAGGAGGGAGGTTCCTCAACCGGCAGATAGGTCAGTTTGACACAGTTTGAGGAACCAGGTGAGGGATGGAGTTCATAAAAGAGCTGAAATTCGATTCCAACGGGCTTATCCCTGCTATCATCCAGGACTATCAGAACGGAGAGGTTCTGATGTTGGGGTACATGAATGAGGAAGCCCTGAGACGCACCCTGCAGGAAGGGAAGGTGTGTTTTTGGAGCAGATCAAGGAGGTGTCTTTGGCTTAAAGGGGAAACCTCCGGAAACTTCCAGATCGTCAAGGAGATCTACTTCGACTGCGACGGAGACGCTCTGCTCATCAAGGTCGATCAAAAAGGCGGGGCATGCCACCTGGGTTATAGATCCTGTTTCTTCAGGAAGATCACGGAGGACGGGGGGTTCCGGATCGTCGGGGAGAAGGTCTTCGACCCCGATAAGGTCTACGCCTGACGGCGAAGGATCATACTACATCCCATCCCGCGATCGGTTCCGAAGTCTTGCCCGTCGGGGAAATCTGATCCCCGTCTACAGGGAGATATCGGCCGATCTGGAGACGCCCGTCTCCGTCTTTCTAAAGATAGATAACCGACGATACTCCTTTCTTTTAGAGAGCGTCGAGGGTGGGGAGAGGATCGGTAGATACTCCTTCATAGGCACTGATCCCTTTCTGATATTCGAAAGTCGCGGGAACGTGATCCGCCTCATCGAGACCCGATCCGGCCAAGCACATACCTATGAATCGCCCGACCCGTTCGGGGAGCTCGAGAAGCTCGTCTTGAGGTATCGGCCGGTTCGGATCGAAGGGCTTCCCAGGTTCTGTGGAGGGGCAGTGGGATATCTGGGATACGATATGGTCAGGTTCTTCGAGAGGCTGCCAGAGATAGCGAGCGATGAGGGGGAGTTCCCGGACTGTGCCTTCGCCTTCGTCGACACCCTGATCGCCTTCGACCATCTCAAGCACAGGATGATCATCATATCCAACGCCTTCGTGGAGGATGATCCTGATAGGGCATATGATGAGGCTGTTGAGAGGATCGAAGGGGTCATATCGCGGTTGGAATCTCCGCTGCCCTTCGTCAGGCTCCTTGAGGGGAGACCTAAGGCGTTGAACTTGGGTGAGGAGATGAAGATCAACTCCAATTTCTCGCGGGAGGGGTTCATCGAGGCGGTCAAGAGGATTAAGGATTACATCGCCGCGGGCGATGCCATCCAGGTGGTGCTCTCACAAAGGCTTTCCTTCCCGATGAGCGTCGATCCGTTCAGGTTCTACCGTTCCCTGCGGATGGTCAATCCCTCACCGTACATGTATTTCCTCCGCTTCGGCGAGATCCAGATAGCGGGTGCCTCGCCCGAGATGATGGTTCGGGTCGAGGGGGATACGGCTCAGACAAGGCCCATCGCCGGAACGAGGCCCAGAGGGAAAACGAAAGAGGAGGATGAGAGGCTCGAAAGGGAGCTCCTGAGCGATTCAAAGGAGCGGGCGGAACACGTGATGCTCGTGGATCTAGGCCGGAACGATCTGGGAAGGGTATGCGAATACGGATCGGTGAGGGTTGATGAGCTTATGATCGTCGAGAGATATTCCCACGTGATGCATATCGTTTCAAACGTGATGGGCAGACTTCGAGAGGGTAAAAACGCTTTCGATGTAATAAGAGCTTGTTTCCCTGCGGGGACGCTATCGGGAGCGCCTAAAGTCAGGGCAATGGAGATCATAGAGGAGCTTGAGCCGGTAAGACGCGGCCCATATGGTGGCGCTGTCGGATACTTCAGCTTCTACGGGGATGCCGATACGGCCATAACCATAAGAACCCTGGTCGCCAAAAACGGCGTGGGCTATGTCCAGGCGGGAGCTGGGATCGTGGCCGATTCCGTCCCAGAGAGGGAGTACGAGGAGTGTCTCAACAAGGCAATGGCTCTCCTGAAGGCCGTTCAGATCGCCAGGTCGGACTTCATCTGAGGGGGTGATAGGATGGTGCTGATGATAGACAACTACGACTCGTTCACATACAACCTGGTACAATACCTGGGTGACCTCGGGGCCGAGGTGACGGTCTATAGAAACGACGCCATAACGCCGGAGGAGATAGAGAGCCTTGCTCCCGAAAGGATCGTCATATCCCCCGGCCCCTGTACGCCCCTTGAGGCGGGGGTATCCAATGAGGTGATCCGTCGTTTCTCCGGCAGAATTCCCATTCTGGGGGTCTGTCTGGGGCATCAGTGCATCGGATATGTGTTCGGCGCCAGGATCATCCGCGCTAAAAGGCTGATGCACGGTAAGACCTCGCTGATCTATCATGACGGGCGGGAGATTTTCGAGGGTGTGGAGAACCCGTTCGCCGCCACCAGATATCACTCCCTTATAATAGACCCCGAATCGGTGCCCGATTGCCTGGAGGTGACCGCGTGGGCGGATGAGGATAAAGACGAGATCATGGCGGTCAGACATCTTCGATATCCGGTCTGGGGCGTCCAGTTCCATCCTGAATCCATCCTGACCAAAGAGGGGAAGAAGATATTGAAAAACTTTCTGGAGGTGAGATGAGCCATGACGATACAAGGGGCCATCGCCAAGGTTATATCAGGTGAAAACCTGGCAGAAGGAGAGGCGGAGGAGGTGATGAGCTGCATAATGGAAGGTGAGGCGACCCCGGCCCAGATAGCAGGATTGCTGGTCGGACTGAGGATGAAGGGGGAGACTCCAGAGGAGGTCACCGCCTTCGCCAGGGTGATGCGTAGGAAAGCCACTAGGGTGAAGACGAAGAGGAGGAACCTGGTCGATACGTGTGGCACGGGAGGCGATGGCACACACACCTTCAATATCTCCACCGCCGCTGCCTTTGTGGTGGCGGGTGCGGGTGTGCCGGTCGCCAAACACGGCAACAGGTCCGTCTCCAGCCGATGCGGCAGCGCCGATGTGCTTAAGGAGATAGGGGTCAACATCGAGGCCTCCGTCGGGACAGTCGTCCGATGCATAGATGAGATAGGCATCGGGTTCCTCTATGCCCCGCTCCTTCACAGCGCCATGAAACACGCCATCGGACCGCGGAGGGAGCTGGGCGTCAGAACTGTCTTCAACATCCTCGGTCCGCTCACCAATCCGGCCGGGGCCAGCTCCCAAGTGCTTGGGGTCTTCTCGCCCCAGCTCACAGGGCTCATGGCGCAGGCGCTGGCGAACCTCGGCGCCCGTCGGGCCTTCGTCGTCCACGGCGACGGGATGGATGAGATATCCTTAACCGGAAAAACCGTGATCGCCGAGGTGAGGGATGGGATGATACAGACCTACCTGATCTCACCTGAGGAGCTGGGGATGCAGAGGGCGAGGATCGAGGAGTTCGTCGTGTTATCTCCCGATGAGAGCGCGGGGATGATGCTGGATGTGCTTAAAGGTAGACGGGGGCCGAGGAGGGATATAGTGGTTTTAAACGCCGCCGCTGGGATAATCGCTGGCGGAAAGGCCGAGAGCTTCGACGAGGGGATAAAACTCGCCGAGGAGGCGATCGATTCCGGACGAGCTCTGGAGAAGCTGAACCGATTGATTCAGCTCACAAACGAGGAGATAGAAGGTGAAGCATGATCCTCGATGAGATCCTGAAACATAAACGGGAGGAGGTCGAGAGACGGAAAAGGCTCGTTCCGATCTCAAGGCTCGAGGCGGAGATCAAATCGGCGCCTCCTCCCCGTGATTTCGTCGGGGCGATCTCTGGAGATGAGGTCAGCATCATCGCTGAGATTAAAAGGGCCTCGCCGTCTGCCGGGGTCTTCAGAGAGGATCTCAACCCGGTCGAGCTCGCCCGGGAGTATGAATCGGGCGGCGCGGCGGCCATCTCGGTGATAACCGATTTCAAGTTCTTCATGGGCAGTCTCACCTATCTGGATGAGGTGAGATCGGCCTCCGCTTTGCCCCTGCTGCGCAAGGAGTTCATCATAGATGAGTATCAGATCGTCGAGTCGAGAGCCCACGGCGCCGATGCCGTCCTTCTGATCGTCGCCGCCCTTGAAAGGGTGAAGCTCAGGGAATTCATCGGCATATGCGCCGATCTGGGGATGGATGCTCTCGTCGAGACGCATGACGAGAGGGAGGTTGAGCTCGCCCTCGATTGCGGTGCTAAGGTGATAGGCATCAACAACCGCGATCTGAAGACCTTCCGCGTCTCGCTTGAGACGACAAAGCGATTGCGCCCGCTCGTTGGTGAGGGTAAAATAATTGTCAGCGAGAGCGGGATTAAATCCCCTGAGGATATCGATGAGCTTAAAGACATCGGGGTCAACGCCGTTCTGATCGGAGAGAAGCTGGTCAGAAGCGATGACCCCGCTGGGACGATAAGATGGCTTATCGGTCAAGCAAAAAACCGAAAAGGAGGTAATGATGTCGAGGAAAATACTTCTCAGTGAATCGGATCTGCCGAAGTTCTGGTATAACATCGCCGCGGATATGCCGGAGCTTCCGCCGCCGCCGTTGCATCCCGCGACGGGGAACCCTCTGACGCCTGACGATTTGGCCCCTCTATTCCCGATGGGGCTGATCGAGCAGGAGATGAGCGCGGAGAGGTGGATCGAGATACCGAAGGAGGTCCGCGAGGCTTATCTATTATGGAGGCCAACCCCCCTCCACAGGGCGGTGAGGCTTGAAAAAGCCCTCGATACCCCGGCGAAGATCTTCTACAAGAACGAGAGTTACAGCCCGCCGGGGAGCCACAAACCGAACACCGCCATCGCGCAGGTGTTCTACAACAAGATCGAAGGTGCGAAGAGGCTCACCACCGAGACGGGGGCCGGACAGTGGGGCAGCGCCCTCTCCTTCGCCTGTAACTACTTCGGCCTGGGATGCACCGTATACATGGTCAAGGTGAGCTACCAGCAGAAACCGTATCGCAGGATAATGATGCAGACATGGGGCGCTGAGGTTATCCCCAGTCCGTCGGACAGGACCGAATCGGGAAGGAGGATATTGGAGCAGGATCCCGATTCCCCTGGAAGCCTGGGAATAGCGATAAGCGAGGCGGTCGAGGACGCCGTAAAGCATGAGGATGCTCATTACTCGCTGGGCAGCGTGCTCAATCACGTTCTGCTTCATCAGACGATCGTCGGGCTCGAGGCGAAGAGGCAGATGGAGATCGCCGGATATGAGCCGGATATATTGATCGGATGTGTCGGCGGCGGAAGCAACTTCGCCGGTTTCTCCTTCCCCTTCCTGGCCGACAAACTCAAGGGCAAGAGCGATGTGCGGGTGATAGCCGTCGAGCCGACGGCATGTCCGACGCTGACCAAGGGGCTTTACGAATACGATTTCGGCGATACCGCGGGGTTGACCCCGCTGGTGAAGATGTATACGCTTGGACACAGCTTCGTCCCACCCAAGATCCACGCCGGTGGGCTGAGGTATCACGGGGATGCCCCGCTCATGTGTAAGCTCGTCAAGGACGGATATATCGAGGCGAGGGCATACCATCAGAACACGGTGTTCGAGGCCGCAGTTCTCTTCGCAAGGGCGGAAGGGTTTGTCCCCGCGCCTGAAACGGCACACGCAGTCAAGGCCGTTGTTGATGAGGCCATAAAGGCGAGGGAGGAGGGGAAGGAGAAGGTGATCGTGTTCAACTTCAGCGGACACGGCCACTTCGACCTTGCGGCCTATGACGCTTACTTCAGCGGCGAGTTGGAGGATTACGAATATCCTGAGGAGCTTATCCGGCAAGCCCTGGAGGAGCTGCCGAAAGCGTAAACGGATGGTCAGGGTTAAAATCTGCGGCATAACCAACGTGGAGGATGCCCTCGTGGCTGCCCGATACGGTGCCGACGCTCTGGGATTCGTGTTCTACCCCAAAAGTCCCAGATATATCACGCCCGATCGGGCGGCACGAATCATAAGGGAGATTCCTCCCTTCGTGGCAGCGGTGGGCGTCTTCGTCGATCCGACCCCGGAGGAGCTGGAGCGGGTGATCGAGAGATGTCCCCTCGACTATGTCCAGCTCCACGGTGCTGAGACGCCGGAGTTCTGCCGAAAGGTCCGTCGTCAGCTCGGCAAAAAAGTAATCAAGGCGTTTCGGATCAAGGATGAATCAAGTCTTGAGATGCTGACGCGGTACGATGTCGACGCCTACCTGCTCGATACATATCGGGCCGATATGCCGGGCGGAACGGGGTTGACCTTCAGATGGGAGGTAGCATATAATTTTGATGTGAATCGGGCCCGTCTGATCCTGGCCGGCGGTCTGAATCCGGATAACGTCTCCAATGCCATCCGAATCGTCAGGCCGTGGGCGGTTGATGTGAGCAGCGGGGTCGAGATCGAGCCCGGCAGGAAAGATCACGACAAGATCAAAAACTTCATCGCTGCCGCTAAGGGAGGAAAGGGATGGAAACGAAATATGGGAGTTTAGGCAGCGACTTCAGGCTGTTTTCGGGCAGGGCTAACCCCGAACTGGCATCTGAAGTCGCTGCCGAGCTTGGCATTCCCTTGGGTAAAATCAGTATCGAAACCTTCCCCGACTCGGAGACATATGTGAAGATCGAGGAGAGCGTCAGAGGGGCGGACATATACATCATCCAGCCCACATGCACCCCCGTCAACGACAATCTGATGGAGCTCCTCATAATGATGGACGCCTTCAGAAGGGCTTCAGCGCGCCAGATCACAGCCGTCATCCCCTACTACGGCTACAGCCGTCAGGACAGGAAGGCGGTCGGAAGGGAGCCGGTATCCGCCAGGTTGGCGGCCGATCTGCTGGTTACGGCCGGGGCAAACAGGGTCGTCTCAGTCGATCTGCACGCGCCACAGATCCAGGGCTTCTTCACGATACCCATGGATCACCTGACAGCCGTCTTCCTCTTCGCGGAGTATTTCAAGGGTAAGGATCTCTCCAACGCCGTGATCGTTTCGCCCGATGTGGGTAGGGCGAAGCTGGCCGAGAAATACGCCTCCCTGCTGAACCTTCCGATGGTTCTGATGCATAAACGCCGGGCGGGAAGCTGTGGCAGCATCGTTAAAGTGATCGAGATCGTGGGCGATGTCAGGGGGAAGATACCTATAGTCATCGATGATATGATCGCCTCGGGGAGCATCATTAACCAGATCAGACTGCTTCGCGAGAAAGGCGCTGAACCGGCATACCTCGCCATAACTCACCCCGTGCTCGTCGGAAAGTCGCTTGAATACATGCAGGATGATGCCGTTAGGGAGCTGGTTGTCACGAATACGATTCCCGTCCCTGAATGGAAACGCGAGAAACTCGGCCCGAAGTTGAAGGTGCTCTCCATCGCTCCGCTCATAGCCAAGGTCATCGCCAAAATACACCGCCATGAATCCGTCAGCGAGGTGTTCTACCATGATGTGAGGGGTTAGTTGTGAAACTTCCTCATCGAGAGAGAGCTTACATCCCGTTGTCCAAATTGCGCGATTATTTGCTGTCGGAAACACACCCTGTTGGTAATAGGTCAGGACCGTCCACGTTTTGTGACCATGTATCCATTATAGTTATAGTAAAGGAAGGGGGAAGATCATGCTCAAAGAGCTGGACACGGTTGATCTTACGCGAGATATATACGAATATGGTCTGAGGAGAGGCGACATAGGGGCGATAGTACATCGCTATGAAAATGGCGCGGCTTTTGAAGTAGAGTTCGTTACCGCTGATGGTAAAACCATAGCCCTGTTAACTCTTGATCGGACGAGCATCCGACCGATCGGAGGTCGGGAGATCTTACATGTTCGGGAGCTGTCGGAAGTAGCGAGGGTTTAGATGAAGAGGATGAGCGGTGAAATAGAGATACGGCATGAACTTAAAGACGGCGTATGCGCGATAAGGCTCTACTACAGAGGGGAACATGTAAGCGGGCTCTGGATTCACCGCCTATCCGCTCATTTCGGTCAGGGCGTCACGCTGAGGATGGGAGGCATCGGAGGGGTAGGGACGAAGGAGGAGTACCGGATGCGGGGTTTCGCGAGGAGGGTGATGGAATACTCCAACCGGTATATGCTCGAAGCTGGATTTGATATCGCCGCACTCTTCGGGATACGAAACTTCTACGAGAGATGGGGATACGCGCCCGCCCTGCCTGAGCACAGGCTTTACCTGAACGTCGAGAACCTCTCATCCGCCCGTCTGAACCATTCCATCCTCCCCTTCTCAGACGAACACAGGGAGGATGTTATCAGGATATATGAGCTGAACAACGAGGAGAGATGCTGCTCCGTCGTCAGAAAGCCCGATTCGTGGATGTGGTTTACCAAGGGGACGAGATTCGGCGTGAAGGCTGACCCGATGGTGCTGCTCGACGGATCGGGTCGTCTATGCGGCTACATCTCCTTCGATGACACGGAGGATTACACCGCTGTGGCTGAGGTGGGATATTCCGATCCGAGCATCTTCGAGAGCATAGCGGCGGCTATTCGGGATAGGGCGCGGGAACGAGGACATGAGGAGGCATGGCTCGCTATCCCGCCCGATCACCCCTTCTCCATCTTCCTGAGACGGTTCGGATGCAGAATCACATCGAGCTTCAACAGAAGCGGTGGAGGGATGATGAGGATCATCAACCTGGAGACCACCTTCCGTAAGCTCGTTCCGGAGTTCGAAAGGAGGATCAAAAGGTCAGGCATAAGAAAATGGGAGGAGGATTTCCTCCTGCGAACCGATATCGGCTCGCTGAGGTTTCGTATATCAAAAGAGGCCGTGCATCTCGAGCCCCGGGAAAAAGTGAAGGATAAACTGGTTGAAATTCCACAGTCAAAGCTGATACAATTGCTCGTCGGATATCGGACGATCGACGATCTGACCCTGGAGAAGGACGTGCACGTCACGCCCTCTCTGATCCCCGGATTGAGACTGCTCTTCCCGCTCATGAACCCTTATATCTGGTGGTCGGATAGGTTTTAACCCGTTGAACGTTGGCGCGTTCAACGTTTTAACGTCACGGACAACCGATGAGGTAATAAAGGAGGAAATGGAGAAATGAGCGAGGAGGTATTGAGGCGACTGGAGGAGACCAAGGATGAGAGGATGAGGTGGTGGCGGCATGCCCGGTTCGGCATGTTCATCCACTGGGGCGTCTATGCCGTGCCCGCGGGCGTCTACAAGGGCGAACAGATACCCGGCATAGGCGAATGGATCATGCACAGAGCCAGGATACCCGTCGCCGAATACAAGGAGTTCGCCAAACAGTTCAACCCCGTCAAATACGACCCGGAGGAGTGGGTCCTGCTGGCGAAGTGGGCTGGCATGAGATACATCGTCATAACCTCGAAACATCATGACGGCTTCGCCCTCTTCGACTCCAAGGTGACGGACTGGGACGTGGTGGATGCGACACCCTACGGAGAGGACCTGCTCAAGCCCCTCGTCGAGGCAGCCCGCAAGCACGATATGAGGATCGGGTTCTACTACTCACAGGCTCAGGATTGGTGTCATCCCGGCGGCGCCGCGGCAGGCGGGCATTGGGATGAGGCCCAGGACGGCGACATGGATGAGTATATCCGGAAGATCGCCATGCCCCAGGTCCGTGAGATCCTCACCAATTACGGCCCCATCGACATAATCTGGTGGGACACGCCCGTGGATATGACCAGAGAGCGGGCCGAGATGCTCCTTCCCCTGCTCGATCTCCAGCCGAACATCGTCGTGAACAACCGGCTCGGAGGGGGTATCGAGGGCGACTTCGGCACGCCCGAACAGCACATCCCCGATGAAGGCATCCCAGGCAAGGACTGGGAGGTCTGCATGACCATGAACGACACGTGGGGCTATAAGAGCTACGACCACAACTGGAAGAGCACCGAGACGCTCATACACAACCTCGTGGACATCGCCTCCAAAGGCGGCAACTACCTGCTGAACGTCGGCCCGACCGCTGAGGGGCTTATCCCCGAACCGTCGGTGATCAGATTGAGGGAGATCGGCAGGTGGATGAGCGTCAACAGCGTCTCGATCTACGGGACGACGGCCAGCCCGATCGGGCGACCGCCATGGGGCAGATGCACTAGGAAGGTCACCGATAAAGGGACGAATCTCTACCTGCATGTCTTCGACTGGCCCTCCGACAGCAAACTGGTCGTGCCGAGGCTGAGAAGCGAGATCGATGCCGCCTATCTCCTAGCGGACCCGAACAAGAACTCGCTCGACGCGAAGACGGAGGATGCCGGGGCGGTCGTAACCGTTCCCAAGGAGGCCCCGGACCCGATCGACTCGGTGGTGGTTTTGAAGATCAAGGGCGAGCTTGAGGTCGATCAAGCCTCTTAACGTCCGCAGTCGGCAGTCCGCGGTCCGCCGCTATTTTACTGCGGACCGCGGACGGTGGACAGCGGACGAAACGCGATACGCTCTCTCGGTGATTTCATGGAGATCCGAGGCGTCATAGATTTCCACGTCCATATCACCCGTGATCTGGATGACTGTCGGACGATGGTAGAGGCGGCTCGGCGAAGCGGAATAGACCTGATATGCGTATCATCCCTCGGCGATAAGGGCTACATTCATAATCCTTCCCCAGATCAGTTCCGCTCCGCCAACGATTATGTGCTTAGGGCGATGGATGAGTTCCCCGATAGGGTCATCGGCTTCTGCTACCTCAACCCGAACTATCCCGATGAATCCATCGAGGAGATGGATCGATGTATCCTGAGGGGCGGAATGAGAGGTGTGAAGCTATGGGTCGCCTGTAAGGCCAGCGATCCGAAGCTGGATGGGATCGTAAGGCGGGCAATGGAGCTGGATGTTCCTATACTTCAGCACTCCTTCAACAAGTCCACCGGAAATCTCCCAAACGAATCGCGGCCCGAGGATGTGGCCGAGCTCGCCAGGAGGTTCCCCCAGGCGAAGATAGTGATGGCACATCTCCACGGCAACGGATATAAGGGCGTGGCGGAGGTGGCCGATCTTAAGAACGTTTTCATAGATCTCTGTGGCAGCGATCCCGAATCCGGACTCGTCGAATACGCCGTCGACGTCCTCGGCGCCGATCGGCTCATCTTCGGCTCAGATGCGCCCGGCAGAAACCCCTCCGTTCAGATGGGTAAAGTCCTGGGCGCCGATATATCTGAGGATGAAAAGGGGAGGATACTCCGCCATAACGCCGCCCGACTGCTCAAACTGGATGGCGGAGATGTAAAGCTGCCCCAGCATGTCCGGCTAAGTTATCCGAACGCCGTGGACGTTAACGCGTATCTCGGCGAATATCCCTTCAGGCCGATCCTGTATCGCAGCGCCCAGGAGCTTGTCGAGCAGATGAAGAGATACAGGATCTCCCAGGCCTGGGTCTCTTCCATAAGGGCGATCTTCGAGGACGATCCGAGGGAATCGAACAGGGAGCTTCTAAATGAGCTCGCCCGATATCCACAGCTTAAACCCGTCGCAGTCATCAACCCCGCCATGGCAAACTGGAGGCGCGCCTTCGAGGAGGCGGTCCGCTCCGGAATACATGCCATCAAGCTCCATCCCAACTATCACCGTTACGCCCTTAGCTCCTCCAGGGCATCCGAGCTTTTGAACGAGGCGGGCCGCGTCGAGATGCCGGTCATCATTCAGCTCAGGATTCAGGATGAGAGGACACAAAATCCGGCCATGATCGTGGGGGATTCGGATGTCGATCGGGCGATCGAGGCCGCTAAGGATGCTCCGAGGACAAAGGTTATCCTCGGAGGGGTTAAATGGAGCGAGCTCGTCAGGATCGCCTCCGCCGTCAGGTCATCGCCGAACCTGTGGATCGATATATCCTCCCTGGAGAGGGTCGATGAGCTGAGGGAGGCCGTCAAGATGGTGGGATCGGAAAAGCTCCTCTTCGGAACGCACGCCCCCTTCTATTACATCGCATCGGCGGTTTTTAAGGTGGAAATGTCAAACATAAGCGAGGCGAAGAGAATGGAGATACTCACATCGGAGATAGCTCCATATTAGGTCGGTATCAAAAGGTCAAAAGGGCGGGAACACTCGAAGGGTTAAACGTACTTTATTTGGAATATTGGAATATCGGTGAGGTATTCAGCGGTGAATATCACAGAGCTATATAAACAACAAGAGGAGTTCAAAAGGCGCGAGATATCAACCCGGCTACTTTTGAACTCCTCTTTAACTCACGAAAAGCTAGATATCATCTGGCGTTCGCCGTTTGATCTGCTCGTAAAAGC
>JAGGXZ010000194.1 GCA_021162805.1 Candidatus Poribacteria bacterium | reverse complement strand
TATCTACATCGATGCCCACGACGAGAAGGGGAGGGCAAAAGCCGGTGTTCAAAGCCGAAACGTCCCTCCCGACGGGGCGTGGCATGAGGTGGAGATAGTTTGGCGTGTCCCGGAGGACGCCCTCTACATCTTCCCACAGGGGAGGATAGTCTCCGTCGAAGGGGATGCGGATTTTAAAGATCTGAGCTTGAAGCTCCTACCCGAAGGGAAGGAGCTTCTATCCGGGTTCCCCGAGGGGTGGGGCATCGGGAGAAGCGAAGGGGTCGAGGTCGAAGAGGAGTTCAAAGAGGGATGCGTGAGGCTCAGGATGAGGGGGCGAAGCGTGAAGGTTAACCTCGTGACGCTTGAGGAGTATTTCGAGCTTGTGGGCGAGCCGAGGTGGAGCTGGGTGGACGCATATGCCGGGTTCGAGCACCGTTTCCCCTGGGGGTTGCTCGGGGGAAGACCACAGAGGGCTGACAGGGCGGCTGAGGACACGGCGTTGAAGGTCGAGAGGCTGTTTTCGATAATCGGAAGCGACCCGGGGGAGGATCTGACGGACATCTGGAGGCTCATCATGATAGGACACCACCACGACGCTTGGGTCTGCGCGCCTGTCATCTTCGGGATCTGGAGGTGGGGTTTCAAAAGATACGCCGATCTCACCTACGCAGCATCGGAGGAGGCGAGAGGCATAGCCGAGGAGCTCATAAGGGATATCTCGGGCGATGGGTGGGATGAGTTTGTAGTGGTGAACGTCTCGGGACGCCCAAGGAGGGGGATCGTCCCCCTGAGCCTCACCTTCCCCGAGGGGTTCGTGAGATCACCCTCCTTTGAGGGGCCGGAGGGTGTGGTCCCCGCCGAGGTCGAGGTCGTATCACGCCACCCGGACGGCTCCGCCAAAGAGATCAAAGCTTTCCTCCTAGCCGAGGTCCCACCGATGGGCTACGTGAGGTTCAAAACGGTCGACGGAGAGGGAAAAAGGCTGCCCGAAGCGAGGACCGAGGTGAGCGAGGAAAACCTCGTTCTGGAGAACGGCTTTATCAGGGTCGAGCTATCCAAAGATGGGTTGTTACAGGTTTACTCGACCGATGGCGAGCCGCTCCTCCGCTCACCCGCCTTCATAACCGGCAGGTTCAGGGAGGGGGATATGGAAAGCGAGGTGGAGGAAATCGAGGGGTTCAGAGAGGGACCTTTAGCCGTCGGGAGGGCCAAGGGGAACGTTGGGGATATCCCGTTCACCCTCGAGGTTAAGCTTAACCCCATTTCCCCCCTGGTAAGGCTGGGGATCAGCTTCAACTTCAAGGGCGATGTGGTGGGCGAAGGTGAGGAATCGTCCGATGTGCCGGTCTGGGCGCACGACGAGCTGAAGCTCCGGTTCGTGCTTCCCCTTCCGTTTAAGGAGCCGAGGTTCCTGGCGCACGGCGCCTTTGAGCTTCGGGAGCCCTATGGGGAGAGGTTTCAGATCCTCAGATACGGCATAGCGGAGGGAGCGGGGAGAGGGGTTGCTCTTTACACCGACCGGGCGACCGCCGCCATCTTCAGGAAGAGCCCGCCCTCGATGGAGTTCATACTCGCCTACGGAGGGAGGTTCATCTATGCCCCCGGGAACGCCGCGCCCCTGGAGGGGGAGGAGAGGTATGAGCTTGGGCTTTACTTCTATGAGGGCGATCACGAGGAGGCTCGCGTCCCCGATCACGCCGATGAGCTTGCACAACCTCTGTTTCCGCTTCCCGCATCCGACCCCTTTGCTGAGCTTAAGTTCTCGAGGGTGAGGATAGAACCCGAGGGTTCAGCCGTTCTGACGGCGGCGTATCCCTGTGGGAGGGATATCGTGGTTCGTCTCTGGAGACCTTATCGGGGCGAGGAGAAGATCCGCCTGAGGGTCAAGGGTGCAAGTGAGATCTGGCTCTCGAACCTACGTGGGGATGCGGAGAGGAAACTTTCGGAGGGGGAGGAGGCATCCTTCAGGATGCGTCATGAGGAGATCGTCACGCTGAGGGCGAGGTTTTGATATGCCCCGCGCCCGATCTCCCTTCCATTTGCGAAAATGCAAATGATGAGCGGTGTTCTTCTCTTCCTAAGCCTGCTCATAGCACTTGGAGGTAAAGATGACATGGATGAGATAAAACATCCACGCCGACCCTTGGTTCTGATGCTCAGCCGATCTGACGACCCGAAAAAGGACCTGGCCGCTATGACCCTGGGATGGATGTGTGAGAAGGGAGGTGTGGAGTTCGATGCATACTACGCCTCAGAACACGGCGAAGGCGGATTGTTCGCACCACACGGCAGCACGGTCATCGGCGGGCATCACACTGGGAGAATAGCACGTGCCTTGGCGACGTTCAACACAACCGTCGTCCGCATCGGAGAGGTGAGGATATTTGATTCGCTGATCCGCTCAGGAGCTGAAGAGGTGATCGATTGTCAGGACGACCTGATCGGTCTTTACGAAAGGATGGGGAGGGTTCTCGGCACGGGGAGGGTAAAGAGCGTGGTTGCGTTCGATGAGAGGGCGTATCCGATGATCGCGGCGATGTATCCTGAATGTGTATATCGCCGTGCGTGGGCGGTGCCGCTTGCCCTCAACACCGATGAGCTGAGGCGGTTGCGGGAGATGGGCGTTGAGACCGTCTGGACAGTTGCGAGAAGGGGAGCTGATGTTTCCAACTGGATCGCCGCCGGCTTCAAGGTCGAAACGGCCTTTGAGTTCGACACGGCTGATCCGGCTCAGATAAGCCTCGAGATCGCCAGGCGCTGGAGGGATAAGGCATCGGCCTTCGACCTGCACAAGCCCGATGTCGCGAGGTATCTGATGCCGTTCAGCATCC
>JAGGXZ010000193.1 GCA_021162805.1 Candidatus Poribacteria bacterium | reverse complement strand
TCCGAACCGGGTTTGTCTTCGGTAGAAACGCTCGCTTCATGCTGTTTTACGGACACCGGACCTGATTATCATCCGATCTCACAGAGGCGCATGAAACAAGCGTTTACAAAAAAGTGCAAAAGTATAGTCCTTTTACAGTATAGCACGCTTTGGAGATGAGTTCAACAGGATTCCGTGGATGCTCGTTCTCTGCTTCTTCTCCTTTCAATCCATTTGGGATCGGGTTTGGTCTTCCATCGATTATGCACCCACAGCCATTGATCCGGATACCTGCATATGAGCTCCTCGAGCATCCTCATCAACCGTTCGGTGTTAGCCCTTACGTCCTCCTCCATATCGCCTGAGAGCTTCAGATCGATCGGCTCGGATACGGTGATGATGTGGGTATCGTCGGGCTGACGGATATCGGCGGAGATATGCGTTGATGAGTGAATGGCAACCTGCTTGAAGCATGCATTTATCTATTGTTGTTATAACCTCGAAAGAACATCATTTGTTTAGAACCACTAGGAGGAGCCGCTAGACAAGGCTGCACTATAAGAAAACTTCTGAGACCTTTCGAGATTTTCCGAGGTAATGGCCCATATCTAGAACCCCAGTAATTCCCCACCATATATATAGGGTTTTCATCCCGCCATCCATTAATAAGACAGAGTATAGTGTTTTTTCCAAGGTCATCCTTAGTGCCAAAATCCGGTTGTGCTGTGGGATCAATAATCATGCTCATATTATGAGCGCCGATATAATTATTTCTAAACTTAGTAGTCGATGTTCCTTTAATACTTAAAACTCCTGATCGATCAATCCTGTTGTTCCTAAACACCAGTACCCTTCTAGGATCGAAATCTTCGATTGTAACATAATTATTCATTGTTATCTCATTGTCTTCCACTATGCCTGAGGTTGCATGAAAGTATAAGCCGATATCGCATGCTCTAATCCTATTGTTTTTCACCAAGACTGAGGTCGTACGAAATTTCAAGCCTGCACCGCATACTTTAATATAACTATCTTGCATGTTGACTTCTGAATTAAGAGCTGCGAGACCTGTACCACCAATAGCATTTTCTATGATGCAATTGTATATGACGACTGATGAATCTTTTACTTGGATGCCAAAGTTAGCCCGCGCACGAACATTAATGGTTAAATTACCAATCTGAACATTTTTCGCTGAGGAAACCTTTATCACAGCCGAATTTCCTTTGGGCTGAATTATAGTTTCACTCCTATCTTTGCCTAAACCTATAAGCGTTATGCCTGATTTCAGCGAGATCGACTCGTTATATACGCCAGGCTTTACATAGATATTACACGGTGCTTTAACCGCTGAGATAGCTTCTGTGATTGTCCGATAATCGTCCGGAACCTTTATGGTTAGTAATTCTTCATTAATGACTATCGGTGATTTCCCTTGAGGAGTGGAACACGCCGCTATGAAAACCAAAGTGAAGATGAAAAACACTCGATTACACATGATATCCCTCTTTATCGTCTGAGAATGGGGATGGTTCATATCCCTCGGGAATTATGGTAACACTTTTCTCGTAGGGCGGGGGTTTACCCCCCGCCGAAGACGGCGGCACATAAAGTGCCGCCCTACGAAAGTGTTACCATGATTGTGAACCATCCCCTGAGAATGTAACCGTTATTATAAAAATCCAAGCGATGTCATTTCGATATGATCATCCTTTTAATGAACGAACGCGCTCCAACTTTCATCCGGTAGATGTAAATCCCTGACGAGACCTTCTCACCAACTTCGTTTCTTCCATCCCAGCGTGCAGCTTCATTCCGATCGACATAACTTCCAGCTTTTAGATATCCCAGGTTTAGCCTCCTCACCAATCTGCCTGATATATCGTATATCCCTATCTCTACCCTGGTATTCTCCGCTAGTTTGAATGGTATCCATGTCTCCGGATTGAATGGATTTGGATAGTTTTGAAGTAAGACCGTCTCCTCAGGTATTACTTTCACTTCGCCACTCTCAACTTTAACCCCCCAATCCATGAATAAGTATATCCTCTCCACCTTCACCTCCCCGTCCCCTTCTGAGATAGCTCTCATCTTAATTTCAAACAGCGTCCCACCTCCGCTCATCTCATTATCTCCCGCGAAGGCTATTCTTATCACCCCTTCCTCGCTCAAGTTTGCCTTCCAGTATGTTCCCGATGTTAGACCCCCCGCTAGGACATCTTCAGCCTGGATGACATCAGGGTTGTACTCGAGAATCATCCCTCCGGCTACCAGACCCGTAGCGTCTTGTATGGTGATCGGTAACCTGACTTCCTCTCCAGGATGAGCGGCAATATCGGGTAAGGAAATGGAGAAGATGTGAGGTGATGAGGATACTTGAAGGTTGGAAGGCGCAGGCAGATGATCGATGATACCAACCACAAACTGAAGGATAAGAGCTGCATCGAAAGCGGTGATTTGTCCGTTGCCGGATACATCCCCTATCAACCTCATCACATCGGGATTAAGTGAGATCTCCACCGGCCTCACATTAGGAAATCGAATAAAAAATCCCCAGTACGCTCCTCCCCTGTTATTGACCTTAACCAATAAACGATTCCATCCTGGCTTGACCTCAACCTTCAACTTGTCCCGATTATGTGGCCACCCCTCCGTGATCGATTTAACCCATATATTCTGATCGTTTATCCAGATGGAGATATCATCATCATTCACCACCCACAGGTCAACCTCACCGCCTTCCCTGAACTTAAGATAACTCACCATATATGCCGTGTCATGCCCACCACCAAATAGCTGATTCAACACCAATCCCGGACAGAACTCATAGGCTGTCCACCTGAGATCCTCTCCGTTGAACGTGAACACATCCCCTGCCCTCGGCATGACCTTGGCCTCACCACCAACCGGCTCCAGAAAATCCTCCTTGATATCATCCTCCGTATGAGCGGTATCCCTGAGTGGGCCTAATATCAATCCTCTTGTAACGTACCCCCATCTGGAAAGAGGGAGAGGAAAATCCACATGAATAGTCTTGTTCTCTTCCACTTTCAGAATGGCCGCCTGATCTTCATCTTCCGTCCCTCCATAATACCACTCCCTATCTTCAAATAGAACCTTGACCTTGTAATCCCCCTTGGGTAGGAAGAAACCATATTGACCGTCAATGGAAGTGAAGATGGAGAACCTATAGGTTGATCCGCTATTGACGTTCTGACATTCGAACTTCAGACCGTGATACATCCAGGCGGTTAGGTTCTTTCTTCTTGGGACGGATACGCTCAATGTTGAACCTACCGTTCCCGCTACCTGTCCGCCGTGTCGAAGCAGCAGGGAGTAGAAGTAGTCAGCACCTCCTTTCCCGTCTGTGTCTCCTATTTCAACTATGTATTCCCCATCAGATGGAATCTGGTAGCCTATATAGGAGTCGAGGGTATCGGACATGTTATCATTGTAGGCCAGTTGCTCGCCATTCGGGTTCCACAAACGCAGGTAGGAGTTCAGGGATGATCCGATGTTTTGAGCTGACACGGTGAGGATGATTATATCTCCTTCTTTCGCATGAAACTTGAATGCATCAATATCTCCTGGGGGAGAGATCTTACCAAAGGCAGGAAGATCGAAATCTATCTCATTGGGGCTATCAACTCCTCCATCTCCATAAGTGGAGGAGGCAGGCTCCTGCAACCACGGGTCATAGTCAACCTTACCTTTGCTTAAGTCAGTCGAAAAGCTGTAAATCCTAGATATGATCTCAGATTTATCTACTGTTCCCCAGTAATTGTTCTCGGCATTAAGCGGATTGCTTGTAGCGCCATTGTCATTATAAAGCTCATAGGCAGCTTTGTTATCGTAGATATCATTATAGTTGAAGTTAGACCGACCTTTTATATAGACGGTACACGTGTTTCCAGTCCCTGTTGTCTTATTCATGATGATCAAATTCCCCGTGAAATCTCCACCTCCGTGGTACCGAGCTGCGGAAGCATTTCGAGCCTTATTACCAATTATCTGGCAGTTTCTTATCGTCGTCGCTTCGTCAGCGCAGATCCCTCCGCCATCGCCGGAAGCTATATTACTCTGTATGACACAACCTGTTATCGTTACTACACCGCCACTATACATGCCATTATCGCAGATTCCCCCGCCGTTTTTAGAGGCAAAATTCTCCTGTATTGTGCTATCAGTTATTTTCAGCGTATTACCAGCAGCGAAGATTCCTCCACCACTGCTGGCTTTATTCCTCCGTACCGTACAGTTCGTCATCATTACCACACCACCACTATACATACCGCTAACACAAATTCCTCCTCCACCACCAGAGGCGGAGTTTTCCTCTATTATATCGCCCATCATCGTCAATGCGTTGCCAGCCGCAAAAACACCTCCTCCGCTGCCTCTGGCTTCGTTTTTCTGAATCTTGCAGCTTGTTATCTTCGCTTTACCACCGTACATGCCACAGATATAAATTCCTCCTCCATCGCTGAAAGCTTTATTTCTCTGTACCACATCATCCGTCATTTCCAATATGCTACCAGCAGCGCAGATTCCCCCACCGCCGGAAGCCATATTCTCTTGGATCGTGCAGCTTCTTATTGCCAATGAGGTATTATACATATTACAAGCGAAGATCCCACCTCCATTACCAAAGGCGAAGTTCCCCTGTATTTTACTGCCTGTTATCGTCAGTATGTTACCGGTAACATAAATTCCGCCGCCGTTACCGGAAGCTGAGTTTCTTTGTATCGTACTGTTCGTTATCGTCAACACACCTCCACCGCCACCGATGGCATAGATCCCCCCACCATCGCCGGAGGCTTTATTCCCTCGTATCGTACATGAATTAATTTTCACCTTAGCATCGCCACTGCTCCTTATACCCCTACCATTACAATCTTCAATAACTGTATCAGTCAGGAGCAATCCTGTACCGCTGATCATAATAGCAGCGCTATTGCCATCTATTTTTGCACCTCCACCATACTGTATCACACAGTGCTCCATTATATTCCCACTTATGTAGTTACCGCCTCTATCATATTTAGCAGGCACACTGCTAGGTGAAAAGTATATATATCCCCATGCACCCGGGTCAGACGAATCAGCACCTGTGAACAATATTGGATCTTTCTCAGTTCCTCGAGCTATCAGACAGCCGTTCACATGGAGAGATGTTCCCACTTTGAACTTCACTTCAACTCCGGGTTTGATCTCGAGTGTAACACCTTTTGAAACGACCACATCGGACCTCACGACTATAGGGCTATCAGCCTTGTCCCAGATCATGCTAAACCTGAGAATTCCCCCTACATCCCTTGCATCTGTCAGAGAAGCAAGGGAAATCAATGTGATGAAAAAGGTTAGAGGAAGGAATTTCGTCATTTTACACCAACTCCTTTTTGACTCCTTGGGTGAATTAAGGTTCATTCCCCGCCGCACAGTAGCATATAAAACGCCGATCTACGAAAATAACCTGCCGCTTGGGAACGAAAAGGTTTACAGATTTATAACGCTCGGTCGGTATATGTATGTATATTCCCAGCCCTGTTTTAGACGTCTACGTTTCAGGCGATAAGCTCCTCGCGCTCTGCGGTGAGCTGAGCGTGGAGAATGTAATCCACAACGAATCCATCCGTTAAGGATCGAGGTGATCAAAGCTGCGGAAGGTTTATCTCTCCATCATAATACCAGCCTATAACGAGGAGAGAAGGATAAAGGAAACGATCCAAACCATCATCCAATACCTCCATCTCCGCAAGATCCCCGCTGAGATCACCGTCGTCAACGACGGAAGCAAAGACAACACAGATCAGATCTTAAAACAGCTTGCCAGGGAGCATCAAACCTTGAGATGTATCCACCTCCCTCGCAACTTCGACAAGGGATTCGCCATCAGAGAAGGAGTTCTGTCCTCCAAAGGGGAATTCATCTTCTTCTCAGACGCGGACCTCTCCACACCTATCCAGGAAATGGACAAGCTGATATCACCTCATATGGCATCAGCGCCGTCTCATGGCTTGTGGTTCTATCCAGGTCTGATTTGAGCTATGTCTATCCGATGATCAGCATCCAGGGGGATACCGGCGGTCAGGATAGAGAGTGAATTTTTTTGTAATATTTCCCCCTCTCATGCATCTTTATATTATGGACAGGAACTGCATGATTACTTCCATAAAGAACGACGGCCTTATCTCCCATCCCTTGAGGAGAGGCGGAAATGGTATATGGAGCATCCTGAGGAGGCTAAGAGATTCATAGAGATGTGTCAAAGAATTCTACAGGAGCCCAACTCCGAGCTATCGGAAAATATCAAGGACGAACTGAGGGTAGCATATGAAGCGTTAAGCGAGGTTCGATGATCAGGGGGGTGAAAGTGGTGAAGAAAGCTTGGCTTGTGATAGCGTTTGTTATTATCGGAGGGATTCTAGCCATTGTGAGCTTTTCCTTCCATCAAGTAAAAATGTCGGAGTCTAGGACAGATGTTCATCCCTGTGAATTGGAAACAGGCGCTTATGCCCTCTTAGTTGCCCTCCAAGTGCTTGGCGTCAAAGCATCTGCTGGCGAAACCTTCGATTTAGTCCGATATGCCTCCGGGGATATCACAGAGAGGCTTTCTCAAGCGGCTAGGCAGAAAGGAGTCTATGTGGAACATGTGAGGTTGACCCTTGATGAATTGAAATCCAGAGGAAAACCTGCCATAGTCAGGATGAAGGACAGCCGATTCGTCTTCTTCGATAAATTCCTCAATGGAAAAGTTAGAGTCATAAACTATCCAGATCCTCCATCTCTCTTATCAAAAGGCGAGTTCGATCGGAACTGGGATGGTGAAGCCCTTCTACTTGAGCTTCCAGTTCGAGATCCTAAAGCTCCTCATATTCGCTTTGATAACGCACGCCACGATTTCGGCGAGCTTCGACCTGGACAGAAAGCTTCACATACATTCACCTTCAGAAATGAGGGTAAAACACCCCTCATCGTATCTTCGGTCAGATCCACCTGCGGATGCGCAGCTGCTCTTATATCAAGGAAGAAGATCAATCCCGGCGAGATCGGGAGAATAAAGGTCACATATATATCCCCCGGTGGAAGCGGGAGAAAAACGAGATACATCGAGGTTCACTCAAACGATCCTTCTCATCCAGTAATGTTTCTCACGATCACAAGTATAACTAAACGAGTTCCCAAACCGATCCCGGCCAGCCTTCTATTCAGATACGGAGGGGAAGGGACGAAACTCGAAAAGCAGGTTATTATCGCCGTTCCCCCAGGAGACAAGCTGCGGATCACGAAGGTTGAAACGAGTTCACCTGGGATCCAAGCAGAGGTCATATCGGGCAGGGAGGCCGATGATCAAGTGGCGCTATCCGTGTCGGTGAAACCCAACGCTAAACTCCACTTTATGGAGAAGCTTATCATCTATACTGATCATCCTGATGCAAGCAAAATAGAGGTGCCAATCTTGTTTGAGAGGATAGAAAAGATAAAGGTTTCCCCGCCTACTCTTCTCTTCGGAATGGTTCCGAAGGGGAAAGGAGCTTCACGTAAAGTGCTGATTTCATCTAAGGATGTAAGCAGATTCCAAATCGTCGATGTTTCAGTTAAGTCACCTTATCTCTCCACGAAATTAATAACCCTGAAAGAAGGGCGAGAATATGAGTTGGAAGTTACTATCAAAAGCAATGCTCCCGAAGGTCCGTTGCGTGATACAATTCTAGTTAAGACTGATATACCAAGCCAATCTGAAATTTCAATACCGGTATATGGAATCATTGGGAGATGGTAAGGATTCACGCCGTTTTAATAACGGCGATCATAGTCTCCATAGCCGCTGCCTTAGTTTCCCTCCATCTTAAGTCCAGGGTGAAAACTATAACAATTCTCTATTCGGGTGAGGAAAGGGGATATTTGGAACCTTGTGGGTGTGCTAAAGGGATGCTTGGGGGGATAGCAAGACGTGCATCCTTGATCAATGAGCTGCGAAGAAAAAGCGACGATCTACTTTTGTTACACAACGGTGATATCATCGCTCAAAAAGGGGTTCAAAACGAGATCAAATACGAGGTGACTCTGATGGCCCTGAAGAGAATGGGATACGAAATCTTCAACCTCGGTGAGGGAGATCTTACGCTTGGTGTTAAAAGGCTTAAAGAACTACAAGGGGCCATCGGAGTGAATTTCCTTTGCCTCAATGCGTCTATTGATATCCCTTCAGAGCAGGATCGAAAACCGTTTATAGGACACCTGATTAAAGAGTATTCTTTAGGGCGGAAGGCGTTCAAGATAGGGGTGATAGGTGGAATATCAGATCGTTACCAGCTTATGCTGAGCAATTCCGACAACCGTCTCCGTTTAACGGATCTCGTGGATGCTTTAAGGGAGAGCATCCACGAAATCCGATCTAAGGTGGATTTAATAGTTGTGCTGGCGCATGCAGATCTTGACGAAGCTCAGAGGATAGCGATGGAAATACCCGAAATAAACATAATCATAGCGGGTCACCATCGGGATGAGCCCTTGGAGTTACCTATGAGGGTGGGTAAATGTCTGATTTTCAATCCCGGGATAAAAGGGAAGTTCTTGGGCAAGCTTGATGTAAACCTCGATCAAAATGGGAAGATATTAAACTATCACCATGAAATCATTCCTGTTTCCGAGGAACTCCGTGAGGATGAGAAAATAAAACATGTAGTGGATCTTTATCGTCAAATGGTGATACAAGCTGATCTCCTTCATCGGATAAAGCGTATTCCAACTCCCTCCGGCTCTTCTTACGTCGGAAATGAAAGTTGTCAAAAGTGCCACAAGGAAGAGTACTCCTTATGGAGGGAAACATCCCACTCCAGGGCTTATCTAACCCTCATCAGAAGAGGGTATGAGAGTGATCCAGAATGCGTGATCTGTCACACGACCGGATATGGAGAGATATCAGGATTTGAGGATTATCAGAGGACTCCCTCGCTGGCAAACGTAGGATGCGAAGCATGTCACGGTCCAAGGAGACGACATGTGGAGAACCCTTCATTGGAAAAATACGCAAGGGTTAAAGAGGAAAAGTGTAGGGAATGCCACACTCTTGAAAAAAGTCCAGGGTTTAACTACGAAGTATTCTGGGGAAGGATAAGTCATAGCAAATAGGTGGAGGGATAATATGAGGGGGAAATCGGTGCTTTGTATCTATATCCTGATTTTGGTGATCCCAACTTTGGGAGTTCATGGGAAAGAGCTCTCCAAGGAGGATGTGATAGAAAAGTTGGAAATGGTCCTCATCCCGGAGGGCGAGTTCATAATGGGGAGCGATGATCCCCTCGATAACCCCGACCAAAAGCCGAAACATAAGGTTTTCCTCAGCTCATACCGTATCTCCAAGTATGAAGTGACTAACGAAATGTTCAAAGCGTTCGTGATGGACGGGGGATACAAAAGAAAAGAGCTATGGACTCCGGAAGGATGGAGGTTCATCCAGGAGAACATGATAACACATCCCGCAGGATGGAGGGTGAGAGGGTTCGATGACCCTCAAAAGCCCGTCGTCGGGGTCAGTTGGTACGAGGCATACGCCTTTGCCAAATGGCTTGGCATGAGACTTCCGACGGAGGCGGAGTGGGAGAAGGCGGCGAGGGGAACGGATGGAAGAGTTTATCCATGGGGGAACGAGTTTGATGCCACAAGGGTCTTCTATAAGGCTATAGCCAGACCGTTGAGGGTTGGGAGCTTTCCATCCGGAGCTAGCCCTTATGGAGTCCTAGATATGGCCGGAAACGTGTGGGAGTGGGTCAACGATTGGTATGATGAGAACTACTACGGCAGGAGTCCCTATAAGAATCCCAAAGGACCGGATGAGGGGGAATACAAGGTCGTAAGAGGAGGAGGGTGGGGATGTAACCGCCGTCAGATGCGGTGCGCCTATCGTCGCCATGAGAAGCCGACATGGAGAAGGCTTGACGTCGGATTCAGGGTGGCCCAGGATTTAAAATGAGGGGTACTATGAGGGATCGAAGGAGAATACTTGTAGCCCTTGGTGCCTTAGGTATCACTATCATAGCTTTCTTACCTAGGGGGCTCTCCCCCGGAGCCTACTGGACACCCGATGAAATCTTATGGATTCGACGCTCCCTCCGCTTTGCCTCGGCTATCAGTCGGAGGGATTTGAAGGAAACAGTGCAATCTTTCCATCCCGGTGTCATCACAACATGGATAGGAGCTCTCAGCTTATATCCTAAATATCGGCACGTTCTTTTCATGTTTGAAGGCGGACGAAGTCCGCTCCCGCTTGATTCACAGGAGAATTTACAAAGGGTCAGGACAGGCATGGCAGTCGCTACAACCGCTTTGATTTTATCGTTCTTCTTTCTTCTTAGGAGCTTAACGAACTTGAAGATAGCCCTTACCGCTGGTTTCTTCTTCGCCCTAGACCCCTGGTATTTGATGGAGTCGAGGAGGCTTCATACGGATGCGCTCGCCGCCGGATTTATGATCTTATCGCTACTTGCGCTTCTGATCCATTGGGAGAAAAGGAAGTGGGTTTATCTCCTCATCTCCGGAGCCTGTTTAGGGCTATCCTGCATCACAAGGGTGACATCAACCACCCTCATCATTTACTTCCCCTTCGGATTCATCTTGCACCGTATGTTATGCAGACCCGGAGGTGTTTTTGATAGAAGAGATCTATCCGAATTCATTTGGAGCTTCCTCAGTTGGTTAAGTGTTGCAATTCTAACATCTGTCGCCCTTTGGCCTGCTTTGTGGGTGTCCAGTGTAAAGATCGGATCGATACGGCTGCCAATAACGCCAATTTTCATCCTTGCAGCTTTGGCCGTTGTTGTCGAAGGATATCGGTTAATGGGTAATCGCTCGATCGAAAGGAGAGATTGGGTGTTCTCCCTGATCCCTGTCTTTGGTGTGTGCCTTGCTTTACCCTTCATGTTCGTCGAGATTGCTATCGTTTTCAGAAGGATGAAATGGGCGTTGACCACCCCTCATGAGGTTCCACAAATCTTCTTAGGCAAAGTGGTATATGATCCTGGCCTGCTTTATTATCCCGTTATGATCACCATCTACAGCACACCTGTCGTATTGTTTCTAGCTGCTGTGGGATTTCCATTAGTGTGGTGGGCAAAACGATATCGAGGGAAGGAGCTAAACTTCAGGATTTATCTTTGCTCAGCGGTTTTCATACCTATATACATCATCTCCATATCACTGGCGGCTAAAAAATTGAGCCGGTATGCTTTGCCATCAGCTCCTGTCTTAGACATCATGGCGACGATAAGCCTGTGGGTAATCGTGGACGAGACAATTCGCTTCATCAAAGCCGGAGTTCTCTCTTACAAATACAAAATGGGTGGTTTAAAGATTGTGGGATTAACAATTTCCCTGATGGCGCTTTTGGGGTTAATCGTATGCCAATTTCTCACCGTTGTGATGTTGCACCCTTACTACTCCTCCTACTACAACCCTCTGTGGGGGGCAAAACGAGTTGTCAGGGTAACAACGATGGGAAGAGGAGAGGGGCTAGATAAAGCTGCTTCTTACCTTAATCGTAAGAAGAACGCCCATCAGCTTATCGTCCGAGTTTCTCCACTGGCTGCTCTTTTCTTCAGGCGATATTTCCGAGGGGAAACCCTATCCCTCAAAGGTGAAACTTCATCCCAATTTGTCGATTATGACGTGATATACATTAGAGACCTCCAGGTGGCGAAGGAACTAGGATTGGACGAGGAATTTTACAGGAGTCGAACGCCGGATTATACCGTGCGGATAAACGGAGTTGAGTTTGTGAAAATCTATAAACTCAAAGGGGGAAGTGAAAGTGAGAGATCACCCAGCCGCTTAGATTCATCCGACTGAAATTTCCTGTAATATTTCTCCTTTTCCCGCATCTATATATGTGGGAGGTCAAAATGAGGGATAATGAACTGGTTCAGAGAAGCTTACAAGGGGATAAAACCGCCTTTGAGGAGTTGGTCAGAAGATACTACGACCTCATACGCCTCACAGCCTTCTCCATACTGCAGGACCAGGATGAAGCAGAGGACGTGGCTCAGGAGACGTTCCTCAAGGC
>JAGGXZ010000192.1 GCA_021162805.1 Candidatus Poribacteria bacterium | reverse complement strand
CGGTTATCCATCAAGCGTAGTGCGCAAGGCGTAGAGAGTAGGGCGTAGAGCGTAAGGCGCTTTACGCCGCACGCATTACGCACTACGCAAATCAGCTCTCTGCTACACTCACCGAAAATATGAGCGATACCATCTAATCTTGTCTTAATCTTGTCCCGGTCCGCCTTCTATGCTACGCCTCAGCTTGTCGGAGGTTTAACGCCTCTCTCGCTCCCCTCTCCAGCCGTCCCAGCACCCTCTCTTTGCCCATAAGCTCAATCACGTCGAACAGCCCCGGACCAACCGTCTTACCCGTCAGCGCCACCCTTATCGGCTGCATCACCTGTATCGGTTTGATTCCCGATCTTTCGATATACTCGCGAAGCGCCCTCTCTATATGCTCGGCGTCGAACGGATCGACATCGGCAAGCACATCTCGAACCTCTCTGAGCATTCCAGGGACGTGTTCCCTGGAGAGCCACTTTATCCCGTCCTTCGCGTACTCGATCTCCTCCACGAAGAGATAGGATGTGTAGGTTACTATGTCCGAGAGCTTGGTCATCCTATCTCCCACGGCCTCCACCATCCTCTCCAGCCACTTTCGTCTCTGCGGGGTGATCTCCTCCCTCCTGATCAGCCCCTCTCTCTCCAGGAAGGGAATGACGGCGTCTGTCCTCTCGGAGAGCGACATCATCATTATGTATTTGCCGTTAAGCCAGTTGAGCTTCTTGATGTCGAAGACGCTGCCGCTTTTGCCGACCCTGTTGAGATCAAATTTCTCTATCAGATCGTCCAGGGAGAAGATCTCCTCCTTATCGTCATACGACCATCCGAGCCTGACCAGGAAGTTTATCATGGCTTCCGGGAGATATCCCTCATCCCGATACCACTCCACAGAGACGGCGCCGTGACGTTTGCTGAGCTTCTCTCCCTTGCTGCTTCCCAAGACCATCGGCACGTGGGCGAAAAGCGGTGGCTTGACCCCTAACGCCTTGTAGATCAGAATCTGTTTGGGCGTGTTTGAAAGGTGTTCCGACGCCCGTATGACGTGGGTTATCCGCATGAGATGGTCATCTATGACGGTGGCGAAGTTGTAGACGGGCATACCGGTGGATTTGAGGATTATGAAATCGTCGAAGGCGCTCAGTTTGAATTCGACCTCGCCCAGCACAAGGTCGTCGACGACGATCTTCCCCTCAGAGGAATCCCACGCCGCCTCGAGGTTAAGCCTTATGGTGGGGACCCTTCCCTCAGATTCGAACCTCCTCCTCTCCTCATCGGTCAACCCTTTGCATCTGCCCGAATATTTGAAGGGCTTGCCTTGCTTACGCGCCTCCTCCCTCTCGGCGGCCAGCTCCTCCCTTGTGCAGTAGCAATAATAGGCCCTGCCATCCTCCACGAGCTTACGGGCGTATCGCCTGTAGATATCTATCCTCTGTGACTGGATATAAGGCCCATATGGCCCTCCCACCTCAGGTCCCTCATCCCAATCCATCTTCAACCATCTCAGTGCGTCGAGGATGGCCTTTATGGACTCCTCGGAGGAGCGCTCTTCGTCCGTGTCATCTATACGAAGGATGAACTTCCCGCCGTGATGTCTCGCAAAGAGCCAGTTGAAGAGGGCGGTTCTGGCGTTTCCCAGATGCATATGTCCCGTGGGAGCGGGAGCTATACGAACCCTAACTTTATCAGCTCTCATATCACTCATCCTCAAACACCTCGGATTCAGGGATCCTCTATCAGATCCCGAAATTCAGAGAAACTTCTATTATGCCGCATCGCCTTGTTGATATCAATCTTCAGGGCGATCTTAGGATTATCGTGTGTGGGACGAAAAGATCTGCCTGCTTTTCTAAAGAGAGACCTCATAACCTCCTTCGGCCTGCATTCTAATGTTGAGGATGGGGAAATTCTAATTTTGCCCCCAGCACTTAGGTATTCTCCAACCCCTCGACAAATAGGGCTATCTTCAAGGAACTCCTCCTATACTACCTGAAAACCATATCTCTCCAAGGGTCAGCGCTTTCAAGACTTCTCTCAACGGCGGTTCCTTGATCTGTCGGAAATTCAAGAATCTTCTGCCATTCATCATCTTGAAGCAACAGGAAAAGTTCTTTCCTGTTAAAGCAACCTCCAAAGCGGTCACCCTCTAACTCGATAAGGTATCTATAGCGTCTACTTTCACCGTCTATGTCCATCTCGCCGAAGATCTCGAAGGAGATCACCCGATCGATTTCCCCGTTGAACACGATTTGCTCAAACCTTCCTCTCTGTCGTATAACGCCGAGGTCGCTCTTAACCAGGTCTGAAAGGAAGCTCAGACCGTCGAACAGGTTGCTTTTACCGGCGTTATTCGGCCCGATGAAGACCATAAAGCGCTTCAGGTCAAGAGAGAGGTCCTCCAAGCTCTTGTAATTTTTAATGACGATTCGATTAATCGGCACTCTGATCTACCCTCATAATTTTCTGCCACGCTCTTATTTCCCTTGAGTGTAGTAATCTATGGCTAATTGTCCGCCGTCCACCGTCCGCGGTCCGCAGCGGAATAACGGCGGACGGCGGACTGCCGACTGCGGACGGTAGCTTTAAAAATCTCTGCTACACTCAGCGATAATATAAGCGTTCTGCCAGATCTCACATCGTAATTTCTGGCGAATTTTCTTACTGGAGATAAATGAGAGCGCTCTTATTTCTCTTGAGTATAGCGATATCATCGATAGGAGACAGGAATATAGGTTTTCCCCTGCCTCCTGTTTCCTGTCTCCTTCCAACCCTAAGAAATAAGCATTTCTGACCTCCCGGATCTCCGCTACACTTAACGATAATATGAGCGAATCTTATTCTTCACCTATCCCTTCCACCGTTATCTTGCTGGCCTCCGGCTCCATCTGGCCGGCATACTTGCTGGAGGGTTTCCTGTTGTAGGGAACCTTGGCCGGAGAGGTTAAAAGCTCGAAGGTGAAGGCGCAGATACGCATCCCCGGATAAAGCGCCACCGGCATCCTTCCCAGGTTCCCCAACTCCATCGTCGCCTTGCCGATCCACCCCGGGTCGAACACACCCGAAGTGCTGTGCACGATTATACCGAGCCTTCCCAAGCTGCTACGCCCCTCAAGCCTTCCCAGGATGTCATCCGCGAGCTCTATTACCTCAAGGGTCGTGGCGAGCACAAATTCGCCCGGCTGCATGATGAACGGTTCGCCGTCCGGAACGACGACCTTTCGCATCATGTCGTTCAGATCTACCCTCTCCCTCAGATCGATATACGGATGTCTGCTGTGCTCGAAAACCCTGAACACGTTCCCCAGCCTTAAATCCAGCGAGCAGGAGCCCAACTGGACGGACAGATCGGGCGGCGGGGTTATCCTTATCTTCCCCATCTCCATATATCTGACGATATCTCTGTCCGAAAGAACCATATCTCACCTCTTCATCAATCACACTTGCTATAGCCGCAGTTCCTACACACGACGCATCCTTCCACGAACTCCAGTGGCCCTCCGCACTTAGGGCACTCCGGCGGCATACCCGCTTCGTTCGAGGATATGGACGATGACCGGGAACTTGCCTGCTGCGATGGCGGAGAGGAGAACTGAACCGACTTGATCTGCGCCTCGGATTCCCACTTCCCGTTCTGGCGCAGATATAGCTCTATCGCCCTGCCTATGGCGTCGGCGCAGGATTGGATCAGCTCTCCATCCTGCCATGCGGGCTGCGGGCATTTTATCCCCCTCATCTCTTTGATTATCGCCTGAACGTCAACCCCTGAGCGAAGTCCCAGTGAGATCAGCCTCCCTATGGCTTCGTTTTGCGATGCGACGCATCCGCCGCTCTTGCCGGCGTTGACGAACACCTCGATCAACCCCTGTTCATCTTCGTTTATGGTCACATAGAGCTTGCCGCAGCCGGTTAACATCCTGATAGTAGCACCTCTTGTGACGGTGGGACGAGGACGAGGACCAACTTTGCCTCTCGTCTCCTTCCTCCTCTCCTCTGAGACGAGGTTGAGCACCTGTTCCTCACGGCTGCCGTAGCGGTAGATGGTTATCCCCTTGCATCCAAGCTCATAGGCGAGCTTGAACGCCCTTGCTACATCCTCCCTGGTGGCCTCATGTGGGAGGTTAATCGTGTTATGAGTGATCACACCGTCCACGACATAGCTATGCACTTCGGAGACTTCTATGTCATATACCTCTGACTCACCTTCTTCGATCTCAGCCACCTTCACGAGATATCGATCTTCAACGTCCGCTGTCCACTGTCTGCCGTCCGCCGGATTTAACAGGAAAGTTACAGGATTTATTGGGTTATAGGGTTTATAGGATATATTGAGTTTACTGCCCGATGAACCCAATAACCCAATGAACCCAATACCAATAACCCACCCGGGTATTTCCCCCAATTTCCCGGAAGAAACAGGGCGCGTACAAACTATTAGATCACCGGGTTTCAGCTCGTCTAGACGACGCCACCCGTTGATCGTCATTATCCTATGGTTGAATGTCCCCTCGATTTTCGTCCCATTGCTCAATCGGATGATCTTTGTCCTCTGAATTCCACCGGAGTAATGAGCTGTGACGTCATGCCATTTACCATCGGGACCGACGACCTTTAACCCACTGATAGGATCGGCGAAGACATCATCTCCTCTAGCAAAACCTAACTCCTCGATAGGTATAAGCCCCTTGTTAGTTGGAATCAGTGTGCCTTTAGCCAGACATTTGGACACGGCGTTATCGGTGTACTTCTGAAAGGCGGCCTGCATCCTGACATGCCACTCAGGCGCTATGTCCATGGAGGTGACGAACACTCGCTTGATCTCCTCGGGTATCTCCGGTATCTCCCTTATCGAGCCCTTCTCCTCTATTTTCCTGATCAGCTCCTCCGAGTAAAGCCCTTTCTCCTTCAGCGCCTGAACGAGATATCTGTTGACCTCCGGGAGCTTCTCTCCTTCCAGCACCTTCTTGTAATAGACAAGTGCGAAAACGGGTTCTATTCCGGAGGAGGCCTCGGAGATCATCGATATGGAGCCCGTAGGAGCGATGGTCGTGACGGCGGCGTTCCGTCGGAGCCAATCCGGTTTCACGGCGTGCTCTATGAACGGGAACGGTCCCTTCTCCCTGGCCAGCTCCTCTGAGGCGCCCCATGCGGCTTCATTTATGAACTTCATCACCTCCTCGGCCTTTTCGATTCCCTCCTCCGAATCGTAGGGGATCCCCATCTGATAAAGAGCATCCGCCCAGCCCATAATGCCCAGCCCTATCTTTCGGTTTCCCTTCGACATCTTCTCGATCTCCGCGAGCGGATACCTGGTCACATCTATCACGTCATCGAGGAACCTGACCGCCAGCCGCGTGACCTCGCCCAGCCTCTCCCAATCGAAATCACCATTTTTAACAAGATTTGCTAAATTTATGGAGCCCAAACAGCAAGCTTCGTTCGGTAAAAGAGGTTGTTCGCCACAATTTGATATAACTATTCCATTTGTAATAAAAGAGTGGGCGATGGGAACCGTGAGGTCGTAAACGGTGCGGCGTCTGTCCTTCTCAACGGATTCAACCACGTCGATGAAGTTCTCGCGGCGAAGCCGTCTGTGAATCATTCGATCGAGTTTATCCGAATGTTTACCGCCGTGGAAGCCGATCATATCCGCAAACTTTTTCACGTTCTGGCGGGTTACGCTGAGCTCGTAGCAGATACCGTCAAGTTTATAAACCCTCTCCTCCCCTGAAACGGTTCGGTATTTGAAACCGCTCCGTTGAGGTCTAGATCTATCGAAGATTCTAGATCTTATTCCGAGGTTCAGGAGAAGCAGCTGCACCCCTTTGAGAAGCTTCAAGGACTTTGAGGTCAATCTGACGTAGAAGATCCCATGTTCCTCGTAATACTCGGCTGTCCCATCGGCCGTGAACAGTCCTCGCAGGAAGCCGATGACGGCATCTCGTGGCGCGCCGAAGATGCTCTCCGGCACCTCCTTCTCCGCCGCCTTGACCGGTTTTACCCCAAGCTTGAGGAAGAAATCGACGAGGAATCGGCTGTGATATGACAGATGATAGATACCGTTTCCCCTCTTAACCGGCTTGATATCGGCCCCATACCATCCGTTTACGATCCTCTTTATCTCCTCCATCACCTCCAGATCGTCCTCGCCGAAGGTGAAACCGACACGGCAGTTTTTATCTCCGCTGCGCACCCAGCCGTCCCCGACGAGCCATCCCAGAACGAACCCCAGCTCATATGACCACTCCCCAGGCAGGTTCAGCCTGTAGGTTCTTCCATTTGATCCCTTATATTCATTTCGAACCTCAAACGGCAGTTTCCTTTCATCGTTAAACAGGCCTGCTCCGGACTGGATGAAGATCTCATCCCTGCCGGGTATGAGCTCGCCGGCGGGAACCCATCCCCGGGTTGTCATCACCTTGTGATCCGGGGTGAGGATCAGCTCGCAACCCGATCTCGTGGTCACCTTAACCGTCGGTTTCACCCCCGTTTTGAAGGCCCTGGAGATGGGAAGGAACTCCACTCCCTCCTCGATCGCCCATATGGGTTGGCCGGTTGTGCCTTCAAAAAGCATCTGGCTCATTCCGAGCATTCTTCTATCGACGGCGACCCTTATTCCTCCCTCGGCATACCGCCTTACCAACTCCTCCATCCTCATCAATCCGTGCTCCGTCGCCACGAGAGCATCGCCCACTATACACGGATTGGTGGATTCGATCTCGCCCAAGGCCGGGGTGGGGTTGAACCTGTTTATCGTGTCGAGGAAGACGGCCCCCGGTTCGCCGTTACGCCATGCCATCTCGACCATCAGGTCGAATATCTCCCTAGCGGGAAGCTTTTTCACGACCTTCTTGGTGTTAGGATGGATGAGGGGGAATTCCTCGTCCCTTTCAAGCGCCTCCATGAATTTATCCGTGACTCCGACCGATATGTTGAAGTTGCTAAGCTCGCCTTCCCTGGCCTTACATGAGATGAACTCCATAATATCCGGGTGATCCACGCGCAGGATCGCCATGTTAGCTCCTCTGCGCATCCCTCCCTGGCGAATGATCCCCGCCGCTGAGTCGAAAACCTTGATAAACGAGACCGGTCCGGAGGCTATCCCCCTTGAGGTGGCGACCACATCTCCCTTGGGCCTGAGCCTTGAGAAGGAGAATCCCGTTCCGCCTCCGGCTTTCAGCACTAAGGCGGCGTTCTTAAGGGTCTCGAAGATGCTCTCCATCGAGTCCTCTATGGGCAGGACAAAACAGTTAAAGAGTTGTCCGTTAGGAGTTCCGGCCCCGGCGAGTATCCGTCCTCCCGGAACGAAATCCCAGCTTGAAAGCAGATCATAGAAGATCGAGCTCCACTTCTCGCTTTCAGCCTCGGCTTGGGCGACGGCGCTGGCGACCCTGTGAAACATCTCCTCAACCGTTTCCCCTTCAAGCAGGTACTTGGCCCTCAATATCCTCATAGCGTTTTCGGATATCTCTCGCATAATCCCTCTCCCCGCGACTGAAGTTTGATCAAGTTATCGTTTATTTCGTTATTGCGTTGCCGTCTCCATCCTTCAACACAACGAACGCTCAACGCAATAACGAACGAAGGACTACCGTAGGATTATCATCAAGGATAATTTTACATGAATCCTCACCTGATTGTCTAGCCCCCGTTTTATCACCCCTATTCCTTTGACTTCAAAGCCCAATGTTCTTACAATTACCTAAAAACGACGGAGGTGTGATATGTTGGGGAAGATCCAGGGTCTGATCGATGAGATATTCTCCGATGTCGTCCAAATACGGCGTCAGATACATATGTTCCCCGAGCTGAAGGATGAGACCGTTAAAACGGCCAGCTTGGTCGCATCCGTCCTGGAGGGAGCCGGGGTTGAAATCAGGCGATATATCGGCGGAAACGGCGTGGTGGGGCTGATAAGGGGGAGATATGAGAAACCCTGCGTGGCTTTAAGGGCCGATATGGACGCTCTGCCGATTCAGGAGGAGAACGACGTGCCGTATCGATCCAGAATCGATGGGGTCATGCACGCCTGCGGACATGATGTTCATACGGCGATCTTGGTCGGAGTCGGTATGATACTCAGCTCGATCCACCCTCAGATTTCCGGAACGGTTAAGTTGATCTTCCAGCCCGCCGAGGAGGTCGGTACAGGCGCAAAGGCGATGATCGAGGAAGGCGTCATGGAGGAACCCCATGTCGATCGGATATTCGGATTGCATGTATGGCCGCATCTGAACGTCGGAGAGATAGGGGTGCGATCGGGGCCGTCGATGGCGAACATGGATTGGTTCAGGATAAAGATCAAAGGGATCGGCGGTCACGGTGCCCAACCACATCAGACCAGAGATCCGATCGCCGCCTCCGCATATCTCATAACGCAGCTCCAGACCATCGTCAGCCGATCCGTCTCACCCATCGATCCGGCCGTCGTGACGGTCGGGAAAATAGAGGGCGGAACGGCGTGTAACATCATACCGAGCGAGGTCAGGATGGAGGGAACGGTCAGATCGCTCGATCCGGAGGTGCGGACTCTGATCATCGAGAGGATGAGATCCATCTTAAACGGCATTGAGCTCTCTATGGGAGTTAAGTGTGATCTCTCCTATGAGATGGGCTCGCCCGTCGTGTATAACGATCCACAACTCGCAGATCTAGTTCGATCGGTCGGAGCGGAGATACTAGGAGAGGATAAGGTCTTTGAGGTCGAGCCAAGCATGGGAGGGGAGGATTTCGCCTTCTACCTGGAATATGCGCCTGGAGTCTTCTTCAGGATAGGGGTTAGGGACGAGGAGAGAGGATTCGTGAGCCAGATACACTCCCCGACCTTCGACGTGCCGGAGGAGGCGATGAAGGTGGGAATGTTGATGATGGCCTCGCTGGCGATCAGAGGGTTAAGCCTCTAGATGTAGCCCACTTCTACCCCAAGCGTAGCTACAATCTCCCCGCTTGAGGTCATGGGATAGGGCTTATGTGACCACAAAACCCCATGACATGGGGATTTTATCCTCTCCACCACGTTCCCAAAGGGATCGAGGATATCGGCTATCAGATCTCCCTCGTTCAGATTATCGCCCAGCTTCGCTCGCATTCGGAGGAAACCGCCTCTGTTAGCTATGATTTCCTTAAAGTTGTGCACCACGATCTGTCCGGACGGTATCTCGGGCTGGCCGGGCAGAAAATCGTAATACCTGAGCACGTTGATCACCCCGCGTATGCCCCGTCTGATGCTCTCGATATCCCATCCATGTGTCCCACCGAGCTCGGGATCTACCGTTGGGATTCCATCTTCAGGGGCTACACGAGCCAACTGACCGTCCGGGCCTTTTTTGTCGAGGATATAACCTAGTCCGAAGATCCTGGCAAGCTCCATTGATTCCTTATAACATCTGTTTCCCTCTCCCACCCTCACCCTCACTTCATCTATCATCCTTCCTACGCCGCCTTGGTGGAGATCTATACACAGGTCGGCCTTTTTAACGGCCGAGTGGTATAACCTATAGGCGATCCGTTCGCTGTAGGTGCCGTTGGGTTTGCCGGGGAAACATCTGTTCATCTTCATCCCGTCCACCGGGCTGCGTGACTGACGGTGATGAAACGCCATGGGGTTAGCGATAGGCACGGCGATAATGGCTCCATGTAGTGAGGAGGAATCGATCCTCTGAAGCAGATATTGCACCACAGCTATGCCGTTCAGCTCGTTACCATCGCTGGCAGCTTGAATGTAGAGGGTTTTACCCGGATACCAGCCGTTTATGATGGCGAGTGGAACTCTGATCGGCGTTCCGTCCTGCATCTCGCCCACCCGCAGAAACCCCTCTACCTTCGATCCCGCCTCGGCTATCAGATGCTCCACCTGGATTTTGGCCTTATTCATGTTCGGCGATCTCCATCCTGAGAATTCTCTCCTCAGTTTCCCTTTTGAATTCCTCCAGTTGTTTGCTTCTCAGAACCGGATATTCCTCCGGATCGATCAGACGCTTGTATTCCTCAGGAAGGTCGGACAGGTTCCTCATAGCCTTCTCCTTTATTCGGTCGATGGGTGGAAGATCATAGCACAGTTCTCCATTCCTCATCACGTCCACCAGCAGCCTTTCGCCCTCCAACTCCTCGTCGACGCGGCATATGATGTCTCGTTTGAACTTTCCCCGTTCATCCCTCTGTCTGTAGACCTGCTTTCTGCCAGGGTATGTGATCTTTTCATCGCTGAGTTTCATCTTAGGTATGCTCCTTCCCCCTCGATCCTGCTCGACAAGCTTATAAACGGCGCTGAGAGTGGGCTCATCGCGTGAGGTAACCATCTCCGTTCCGACGCCGAACAAGTCTATGGGCGCGCCGTTACGGAGAAGCTCATCTATCTTATATTCGTTCAGATCGCCGCTGGCAACGATTTTGACGTGTCCCATGCCGTTTGAATCCAGAATCTCCCTTACCTCACGGCTTAGCCTCAGCAGATCGCCGCTGTCTATCCTGACTCCCTTCAGATCGGGGCCTATTCTGACCGCCTTTCTGGCACCCTCGATCGTGTCGTAAGTGTCTATGAGCAAGGTGGTGTTATGGGGAAAAACCTTATAATAACTTATAAAGGATTCCATCTCGCTATCGAAGGTCATGTTCCAGGAATGGGCGACCGTCCCGACGATGGGTATCCCAAGCTCATAACCCGCCAGCACGTTGGAGGTACCATAACATCCCCCGATATATGAGGCTCTGGCTGCCAAGATCCCTGCCTGAGGTCCATGAGCCCTTCTGCTTCCGAAATCCACAACGCTCCTCCCGCGGGCGGCCAGAACCACCCGCGATGCCTTTGTCGCCACCATTGTCTGGTAGTTTATGACCGATAGAAGGTATGTCTCTACGATCTGCGCCTCGATGATCGGCGCTGTGACACTGAGGATCGGCTCGCTGGGAAAGACCAATTCCCCTTCGGGAATCGCCCTCAGATCTCCTGTGAACCGGAACTCACGCAGATAATTGAAGAACTCGTCGCTGACATTGCGGAAGATCGGGTGCTCGCGCAGAAATCGTATGTGTTCGGGCGAAAACCTGAGGTTGACAAGATAATGAACGGCCTGTTCCAGGCCGGCGGCTATCAGATATCCCCTGTTCGGCGGCAGTTTCCTTATGAAGAGGTCAAACGTAGATCTATGAGTTATGCCGTTATCAAAATACGCGGCCGCCATGGTGAGCTCATACAGGTCAACGGCCAGCGCCATGTTCTCGTCCGTTAGGAAAAGCGATTTAAGGCTCATATCTCTCGCCTCGCGCGCTGTCTGTTCTAGAAAAAATTATAACCATTTCGCGGGGATAAGCCAAGGGGTAGGAGATACGCACATGGACGCCAGAGCTCCCCGAGCGGAGAAACGCCACGGATACTAATCGGGATGAACCTCAGCCTTTCCCGTAAATGCTATACAGCTTCTGGAGATCGATATCTGACGATTTCGCCGATATCTCCCATTTCAGTTGAATATCCACGTAGACTCAATCCGAACTCGATCGGCTCGGGATAGAGCCTGTATTTTTCAAGCACCGGAGGCCCACAGCTGGCGTTGCCCAAACCGCACTGCCTATAATCGAGGCAGAGGAAGATCTCCCCTCGCGGATGCAATTCGTGGATATGCCCCGCTCGATCGAGATCCTCCGGCGAGTAATGCAGAGCGGTGACGCACATCAGCTCGTCCGCCACGACGAGCAACCCGTCGCCCGACTCGTCCAACAGGGCCGCCCACCGCACGTCCTCTCTATTCCCGTTCTCCTGAGGTCGGACATATCTGACGTACTGATCCGTCACAGTGCTGTGGTATAACCCGACGTCGGCGCTCGTTTTCCTGTCGATGTAGTTCTCATGCGGACCACGGCCGTAATAGACGAAGTTCTCATAATCGCCCCTGACGACCGTTATAAGCCCGATCTTTGGCAAAACGGGGAGATCGCCGAACGGTTTTATGAAATTGTGAAGATGGATGAGGCCATTCCCGTAAACCGTGTAACGACAGGTATGTTCAAACCTCACATCACCTCTGCCGCGATAGATGAGATCCACCGTCACTTGAACCGCCTTCGAGTTCAGTCTGCGCGCCTCGATACCCCTGAGCTCCGGGTTAAGCGAATTTAACCTCAGCTCATACCATTTGTTCCTGATCCAGACGTCGTTATCGGTCGGAGCTCGGAAGACGTTCAGCTTGGGCCCTTCCACGAGTATATCCTTACCGTCGAACTTCAACGATTCGATCGATCCCGACCTCCTATCGAACCGGATCGAGAACCTCTCGCCCCTCATCTCGATGAAATCATCTGTCTCCGAGATCGATAGATCCGGCATTTCATCGAAGCTGATCTCCGGTTTAGGAGGAGCGTCGAACGGGAGCTTGAGCTGTTCCCAGGCCACCTCATGTCCCTCCGGAGCCCACGGTTTACCCTCACGGAGATGGAAGCTGATCCGCATCCAGTATTCGGCACCAGGTTTGAGCTTCGGCGTCTCGAAGGGTATCTTGAGCTCAACGCTTTCGCCCGGCGGCAGATCCAGGGGATCGATCCGTCCGCTTCGCAATATCTCGCCGTCCTCCGAGAGCGTCCATCTGATCTCAAACTCGTTCAGGTTCGTAAAGGAGTAGCCGTTTCTGATCCTCACCCTTCCCTCCGATAGATCCACGGGCTCGATCTTGATGTACTGGTAGACCTTTTTGACCTCCCACAGTTTGGGGGTCACCTCCCTATCAGGCGTAATGATCCCGTTTATGCAGAAATTCCCGTCGTTCGGCTGATCGCCGAAATCGCCGCCGTAAGCCCAAAACCAGACCCTCTCGCCCTCCTCTGTCTCGATGTACTTCCTCAGCCCCTGGTCGACCCAGTCCCAGATACATCCGCCTATCAGCGGTTTGTAGGTCTCTATAGCCTCCCAGTACTCCTTGAGGTTTCCTATGGCGTTCCCCATGGCGTGGGCATACTCACACATGATGTAGGGCTTGTCCCGATCGCCCCTCCCGACCTGGATAACTTGGTCCACATGGGGATACATCCGACTATCTATATCCGCAACCTCGTTCTGCCGTTCGTAGTGGATCGGACGGGTGGGATCGGCTTTTCGGGCGTAGGCCGCCATCTCCTCGAAGACCGTCCCCTGCCCCGCCTCGTTGCCCAACGACCAGATTATCACCGACGGGTGGTTCTTATCCCGCTCCACCATCCTCGCCATCCGATCCAGACAGGCCTTTAGCCATTTCGGGTCGCTGTCGGGGAGCACGTCCCAAAGGCCATGAGATTCGACGTTGGCCTCGTCTATCAGGTAGATCCCGTATTCGTCGCACAGCTCATACCATCTGGGATGGTTCGGATAATGGGATGTGCGGACGGCATTGATGTTAAACCGCTTCATCAATTTGATATCCTGGAGCATCACCTCCTCCGTGATGGCCCGCCCTAGATCGGGATGTATCTCATGTCTGTTGACCCCCTTTATCAGAACCGGGACGCCGTTTATGAGCAACTGACAGTCTCTGATCTCGATCTTACGGAATCCGAATCTACAGCTTTCCGCCTCCATAACCTTCCCCGAGCCATCCAGAAGCGTCAGCACGACCATGTAGAGGTTCGGGTATTCCGCCGACCATTTCTTGGGGTTATCGACCCGCGCTTTGATCTCCACCGTTTCCTCACTCGAGGCGGGGATGCGTTCGCTCCCGCCGCCCGAAAGCGATCTCAGCTCCACCGGCTCGCCGTTCTCATCCAACAGGGTTAACCTGACCGCATGTGGGCCGGCTTCGATCTGGGAGTAATTACGAACCTTGACGGTCACGAGGAGCATAGCGTCTCGATAATCCCCGTCCAGATCGCATCTGACGAAGAAATCCCTCATATGGACGTTAGGCGTCGAGAAGAGGTATACATCCCTGTAGATCCCGCTCAGATACCAGAAATCCTGATCCTCCAGATAGCTCCCGTCGCTCCAGCGGTACACCTCCATGGCGAGGACATTCCTCTCAGGCTGTAGGTATTTCGTTATATTGAACTCGGCCGGTGTCATGCTGCCCTGGCTGTAACCGACCATCTCACCGTTAACCCAGATATAGAAGGCGCTGCAAACGCCGTCGAAATGGACGAAGATCTGTCTGCCTCTCCAGCTCTCGGGTATCTCGAACTCGGTTCGGTATGAACCTACGGGATTATCGTCGTGGGGAACTTTAGGCGGATCGGGCTTAAACGGATACTGGACGTTCGTGTAGATCGGTATGCCATATCCTTTCATCTCCCAGTTGCCGGGCACTTCGATCTCATCCCATGAGCTTACGTCATAATCCGGTTTGTAAAAATCGATGGGCCGTGCATCCGGGTTAGGCGAGTATTTGAACTTCCATTTGCCGTTAAGCGATCTGAAGAAAGGCGATGAGCTCCTATCGCATCTCGCCGCCATCTTTTCATCGGGATAGGGCGTGAGCGTGCAATGAGGTGTTTCCCTGTTCCTTCCGATCACCTCGGGGTTCTCCCAATCGCGTGTCATCATCGCTTAAGTCCTCCTTTCAATTCCAGCTATCTCCACCATCTTAAAGTAGCACCTCCAATAGCGTGAGTGTAGAATACCACAATTTCAATCTCAGATCAACATTAGCGTTAAGCTATGCCTCCACGTATCTCCTTATCGGGGCGATTCCTCCCAGAAGTCCGAAGCCGATCCCCAGGAGGATCAGGAGGATGATCCTATCGGGAGGAAGGAATTTCGATATCCCGATCTGGGGGGCATAAAGCCTGAAGATACCGTAAAATGCGAGCTGTCCGACGACCGCTCCGAAAAATCCCAGGAACACACCCTGTAGGATGAGGGGACCTCTTATGAACCAGTTGGTCGCTCCGACGAGCCTCATTATCCTTATCTCCTCGCGCCTGAAATGTGCCGTCAGCATCACCGAGAAGAAGACGATGGCCGCAGAAGCTATACCCAGGACCACTCCCGTTCCCCAAAGCGCCGCCTCCATACGTTTCACTAAGATCCCAGCCTCAGTTTCACGTCTGACGTCCTCCACCCCTTCAAGACCTTTAAGTTTTTCCGCCATCTTGGCCAATCTATCGGGCGTGAGCCAATCATCCTTAACGGTGATCTCCAGGGAGGTCGGGAGCGGATTTATATCTTCTAATCCCTCTATTATAAGTTTCCACTCATCGCCGAAGATCTTCCTGCATCTCTCGAGCGCCTTTTCTTTGGAGACATAATCGACCGATTTAACGCCCTCCAATTTTTCCACCTGGCTTTTCAACCTGCCTGTCGAGGATTCGTCAAGGGCATCGGAGAGGAAGACGACGAGGGCGGGTTTATCTTTGAAGGATCGTATCTCCCCACCGATATATTCCAAAGCCAGCATGAGGAGACTCAGGATTATCGTCGCTAATGCGATGGTGATGCCGCTTATCAGATTCACCACCCCTCCGCTCTTCAGATTTGAGAAGGTCTCCTCTATGATGTAGCTCATTCCTCAAACACCCTCCCCCGTTCTATCCTGATCACCCTTTTACCCATTCTTCTGACCAAGGCGTAGTTATGGGTGGCTATGAAGACCGTGGTGCCTCTGTAGTTAAGAGCCTCGAACAGCCGCATTATCTCAAGTGACAGATTGGGGTCCAGGTTTCCCGTCGGCTCATCGGCCAAGAGGAGGAGGGGATCGTTGGCTATGGCGCGGGCGATCGCCACACGCTGCTGTTCGCCGCCCGATATCTCCTCCGGATAGGCATCCCTACGATGCGTGAGGCCCGTCAGATGCAGGAGCTGATTGACGTTTCTCCTGATGGCGCTCCTACCGGCTCCTACAACCTTCATCGGCAGGGCGATGTTATCGAAGACGCTCCTATGTGGAAGGAGCTTGAAATCCTGAAAGACCATCCCGATCCTCCGCCTCAGATACGGTATCTGCGAGTTTTTCATGCGCGAGAGGTTCTTGCCGACGACTATGATCTCACCCGATGTGGGGATCAGATCTCTGTAGATCAACCTCAGCACGGTTGTCTTGCCCGCCCCGCTCGGTCCGACCAGAAAGACGAACTCACCTTTGTCGACGTGAAAGGAAACATCATATAAAACCTTTATACCCCTTTTGTATTCCATATTGACGTTATAGAACTGTATCATCTCACCAACTCTGAGACCCCCACAAATCCGATCCCGTTTTTCCTCAGCTTCGGTATATCCCTTTCAAGCGCTGATATCGTTTCCGGGTATGGATGACCGATTCCGATCGCGTATCCCCTTCTTCGCGCTATATCGGCCAATCTGTCGAGATATTTGGTTACGGCATCGGTGTTTCTGAGGTTATCTATGAACAGGTCGTTACGCGCCGTCGGCACCCCCAGATGTCTGGCGAGTTTGTATCCGATGGAGCGATTTGTGGTCAACGAGTCCACGAAGAAAAGCTTATGTCTTTTCAAAACGCTTAACACTGACCTCATGACCCGCTCATCCTCCGTCGCTTTAGAGCCCATGTGATTGTCAACGCCTATCGCTGCAGGCACTAATTTTATGGCCGTCTCGATCGTCCTTTCGATCTGCGAATCGCTCATCTCACACAGCACCGCCAGTTTCCCGGGGTTTACCTGTGGATATCCCAGGGGTTCCATCGGCAGGTGCAACATCACATCGAATCCCATCGCCTTAGCCTTGACCGATTGCTCCTTGGTGAAGGGCAAGCCTGGGAGGAAGGAGAGGGTGATCGGCGCTTTCAGATTTACAAGCCTCTCAAACGCTTCCGTGCTTCGTCCCATATCATCGATTATAATCGATATCATCGGAGGAATAGGTGAGGTCTCCGGTTGAGGGAGATACCCTCCCACGCTACCGGTGTGGTTATGGACTCTGGCGGCGAGGTCGTAGACGGCCCCGCATCCTATGAGCACAAGTCCGATTATGATGATCGTTATGGCTATTCTCTCCCTCATCATGCTCTGAACAGCTCTCCCATCCGTCTGCCCAGGAACCTGCCGGCCATAACCAGACTTACGGTCAGCAGTATCATACCCAACATCCCCATCGCGCTTGCGATGTATGGCCCGTCCTCAAGCCTCTGGGCGAGATCGTATATCGCTTTGGTTATAGGATAATACCTCGCCTGCATCGCCAGGATGAGGCTGTCGCTCACCTCCAGCATAGCGAATGAAAAGGCGAGTATACCACCTGCCACCAGATTTGCCATCACGAGCGGCAAGGTGATCTTATACAGCGTTCTCAGAGGCGAAGCGCCCAGATTCAGCGATGCCTCTTCGAGAGCGACACTGGTCTGCTGGAATCCGGCGTAAGCCGAGCGGATCATATAGGGCAGACGCCTGACGGCGTAGCTTATCACAAGCAGAACGGTTGGATTGCCCCGAGGGTCTATCGGCGTCCCGGCGAAGCTCCCGACGTATCCGAAGGCCAGGACTATGCCGGGGAGGGCCAGCGGAAGCATAGCTGTGGCATCCAGGATATCCCGTCCGGGGATCCTCTTGCGCGTTAGAATGTAGGCGATGATGACGCCCAGGATTACATCAGCTACGGTGCTCAAAAGGCTGTATTTAAAGCTGTTCTTGATGCTCGTCATCGTGTTCTGGTGGGTGAAGACGCTGACGTAGTGCTTGATGGTGTAGCTTTCGGGCAGAACCGTCATGAACCATTCTCCGGCATTCGGGGTCAGAGATGTCAGGAAGACGCTTATGTGGGGCATCAAGGCTACCAGTATCACGCCGACGATGAAAAGATAGATCAGTATCGTCCCCGATACACCCACCTTCCTCTCGCGGGCAGCGACATGTCCGCGGGAGAGCATCTCGTATCTTCTAGTCCCCAGAAATCGCTTCGACACGTAAAAGGCGGCCATGGTCAGAAATATGACCAGCACCACAAGGGCGTATCCCATCGGATTGACGCTTATATCCTTGACCCTATCGAAGATCTGAACGGGGATCGTCTTTCTGTAGTCGAACATCAGCGGGGTTCCCAGATCGGTGAAGGCCCATATGAAGACGATTATCGCGCCGGCGAAATATCCGGGGAGCATCAGAGGAAAGGTGATCGTCCTGAACAACTTGAGTCTTGTTGCACCCAGGTTTTCAGCCGCCTCCTCCAAGGAGGGGTCGACGTTGGCCAGTGCCGCTGCGATGTTGAGATACATGATCGGATACAGATGCAGGGTCTCGAGGATCACGACGCCCCAGAACCCTCCCGCGAACCAGTCCACGGGAGCTTTTGGGTTCATAAGACCCAGGTTTATCAGGATCTGGTTGACGCTGCCGTATCTGGCGAATAGTTGTTTCATCCCAATAGCGCCCACAAAAGGAGGCATGATCATGGGAACCAGGACAAGACCCTGTAAGAGCCCCCTGCCGACGAAATCGTAACGCACCAGCACGTATGCCAGAGGCATGCTCAAAAGGGTCGTCAGGATGGTGGCGGCGAATCCTATCTTGAAGCTGTTGAGAATACACTCCCTTTGCGTCTCATCGGTGAGGATCAGCTTGAAATAGGTCAGATCGAATCGACCGTTTATCCAGAAGGACTCCTTGAAGATGTAGAGGAGGGGATATATGAGAAAAACCCCGAAGAAGATCACCAGCAACAGCAGGAATAAAGCTGTGCTCGGCGTCAGATCATATCTGCGTTCAAGACCTCGGAACATTTTAACCCCTGGTTATCGTCGTCTGGTCCGAGGAGATGATATCTGTCCTTACGGTGTCTCGGCCAGTTTCTGGGCCTTGGCGTACTTTTCGCGGGCGAAATTCGTCCACTCAGTTATCTTGGTGTTCCGGAAGGCTTGATCCTTCCATTTCTCCCTTGCCAGCTTCATGGCTTCGTCCTCAGTTATCGGACATCTGACCAACTCTTCAAGCGCCTTTTCCCTCATTCCTCCCTTTATAATCGCCTTCCATGCCTGGACGAGTTCGTCATGTGTGTCTATGATCATGGCGCCGATCAGGTCGTTGACAAGGGTCCATCTGATACCGCCCTTTTCGGCATCGTATTGGAATATGCTCTCGGTTTTGAAGGGGTTGATCCTTATGACCGTTCTTCCGGCTAGCTCGTCGTAGAGCGAGGGGATGACGCTGGATCTGAAGAGGCTGAATTTCTCCGGCCCTTCCGGATCGCCGGGTTTAAGCATCCACAGTTTCTGTCCGCGCTCTGACATCACGAACTGGACGAACTTTTGAGCCAGATCGAGATGAGGCGCGCCCTTGAGGATGGCGATCGAATCGGCGTTATAGACCACACATCCTTTCGGGACGATATATCCGATTTTGTCCTCGCCCACGGCGTTCATCTGCGTGTAGGCATAGAAATCTATGGCGAGGGCATATGCCGCCTGGCCGGTGCTGACATCCTTGACGGCCTCATTGCTGCCTGTCGTAAACGTCCTGGCGTTGCCGCCGAGCCTCGTGATGATCTCCCATCCCTTTTGCCAGCCGGTGCTCTGGAGGATAAGCTCGAACATCATATGAGCGCTGCCGCTTTTACGCGGATCGGCTGCCGAGACCTGGTCGAGAAGTCCGGGATCACCCAGATCCTCCCATCTCTCCACCTTCGGGAGGTTCATGCGTGAGACGACGATCTTATTGACCATTATCCCGAACCCTGAAAGCACAGCGCCATACCATCGGTATTGGGGATCGTATATCGGCACGCCATGCACGTTCTGTGGGATCCTGGATAAAATCTCGTTCGGGAGCTTATAGGGTTGCAGCAATCCCTCCTCGGCCATCACCAGAAAGGGCGAGGTGCCTCCGCCGAAGAAGATATCTATGCCTATACCCTGAGGGTTTCTCTGAAATTCCGATCTGACGTATCTGAGGTCGTCCGAGGTTCCTCCCTGGTCGAGCCATTCTATGTTCACTTCCCTGCCGAACTTCTCCTTATACCATCTCTTAAAAGCGTTTGTGAACTCCACCTTTATGGTTTCGGGATGCGGTGAGATGATAACCAGATCGGCTTTGACCTTCCCCTCTTTCCCTTTACCCCCGCATCCCAGGGACGTTATCATAGCGAGGGTCAAGGATAGAACTATCAGTTTTCTGAGCTTCATCTCTCCTCTCCATCGGAAGGTTAACCGTAAATGTGCTTCCGGCGTTTTCCTCGCTCTCCACGTCTATAAACCCGCCGTGTTTAACGACCACCTGTTTGGCCACGGCCAAGCCGAGACCGGTTCCGGTGCTTTTGGTGGTGAAGAAGGGGGTGAAGAGCGAGTTAAGCAGATGCTTCGGGATTCCGACGCCGGTATCGGATACCACGATCTGGGCGAAATTGCCCCTGATACCGGTTTTAATGGACAGTTTTCCACCGTCAGGCATGGCCTGGACGGCATTTCTGCAGAGATTCAAAAGTACCTGCTTGATCAACCCCTCGTCGAATTCCACCTCGATTTTGCCGGGGTATAGATCGAGCTCTATCTCTATCTCACTTTCCAGTTCCTGCACCTCCTGCTGGACCAGAGGCACAATGGTTGAGACGAGCTGATTTACGTCTTTTCTTTCAAGTTTAGGTTCGGGCGGTCGGGCGAAGGAGAGTATATTTTGCAGCAGATTTTCCAGCCGAACGGTCTCGTTGATGACGATTTGAAGCGACTCCTTGCTGGCCTGATCCTCTACCTTTCTGTATACCAATCTGGCAAATCCCCCTATCGAGACGAGAGGGTTCTTGATCTCGTGTGCTATGCTGGCCGCCATCTTGCCCATGGCGGCGAATTTCTCCGATTCTATAAGCTGCTTCTCCTGTTGCTGCAGTGTATCGTAGGCTTCCTCCAGCTCCCTCATCCGTTTTTCGAGGCTCTCATACAGCGAGGCGTTCACTATAGCCAGGGCGGCGTAATTGGCGTAGAGCTTGAGGAGTTCCAGATCCTCATCGGTGACGGGACGGTTTGTGACGAAGTTATCGACCATCAGCGCACCTATAGCTTTATCGCGGGTGAGAAGCGGCACAACCGTTATCATCGTGCTGCCGAGTTTTCCCATTAGCTCTCTGTCCCGTTCCGAACATTCCTCAACCTTTATATTGTTGAAACTGGCTTTCTCTATGATGGATCTCGTCAGGACTGAATCGGTTTGGTCCAATGGTATGGAGATGCCCTGGATGATCTCGTTTATAGCTCTATTCTGCTCGGTAGGCGGGCGTTTTTCATACTCCTCCACTATCTCCTGAATGCTCATGGGCCTTGAGCTCAGCTCAGACCATATCCTGCTGGCTTCGTTGAGGTCTATCGGTCCAACGGCCATTTTGCCCTTAAGCCTTTTCTCCTCATCATCGACGATGAACAGGAAGGCCCTGTTCAGCCCTAACGCCTGACCCGAGGTGACCGCCGTGAGGATGATGTAGAGGACCCTATCGACGTTGAGGGAGCTCAACATCAGGTCGCTGAGCTCATATAATTGAGAGAGCTTCTCGGAGAGATGCTGCAATCTGAAATAAGCGTCCTCAAGCGTGGTGTCACATCTGTTGATTCGGCCGACGATATCCCTGATCAAATTCAAAACCTCCACCGGGCCGCCTATCTTTTCCTCAAGGTATCTCGAAAATAGATCACACTCCAGGCAGTATTTGGAGAACCTCTCCTTGAAGGAGATATCCCCTCCTCTATCGCAACTTGAATTCGAGAACCAACAGAAGTCCATTTTCCTTCCATATCCCTCACACTCCGTTTGTCTGCAGTCTCGAACCTTCCAGCAGCTCATGCAACTCCGCCTCCCTTTATCTGATGAGAAGCTTGACCAAAGCCTCCGATTTAAGCATGATTAGGACCACGATGATCAACATAACGAGGTAGAGTATCACCCTGGTCCAGGACCCCCTTTTACGCCTTTGTAATTGGGAGAAATCCATACGGATCACATCCTTCGCCTTAAGGTGGTGAACGGTTATATTGTGCCATACGTTGAGGATATATGTCAAGACCTGGGGCGAATCGTTCGAGCGTTCGAGTCAGAGGTTGAAAACCGGAGGGATGAGGTTTAAAATTAATGTAAAATTCACGGGAACCGTTGAGTAGGGTCTGATAGCCAGATCTATATCCTGGCTCACGGCGTTTAAGGTGGCCATCTTCGCCGCCATAGCAGGCTATGGACGACGACATAGTTGAAGGGAGGGGTATGGAATGGATCTCAGGGTTTCCGTTATCGGTTCCGGAAGATGGGGCAAAAACCTCGTCTCCAAGTTTCACTCCTTAGGCGTGCTTCACCTGGTCTACGGGCATCGGAACAGGGATATGCTTCGTCAACAGTGTAACGCCCGCTTCAGCGAGGATATCGATCGGATCATAGGGGAGAGCGATGCGGTGGTCGTGGCCGCTCCTCCGGCCGCGCATTATGAGCTGAGCCGGAAGGTGCTGGAAGCCGGCAGGGATCTCTTCGTGGAAAAGCCCGTAACCCTCTCGGTCGATGAAGCGATTACCCTGGCAAGGCTTGCGGACGAGAGGGGACGGGTTATGTTGGTCGGTCATATCCTGTGCTATGGCTCCGGCTTCGATGCCTTGAGTTCACTTCCCGGAGAGCCGATCGGTGGGGAAGCATGTTTCCTGAAAACCTCCACGCCGGAGAAGCTGCTGAACCCCTATTGGAATTTCGGCGTGCATATGATCGCCCTGGGAGTCGCTTTAGGGGTTCCGGCGGGGAAAATGCAGGTGAAGGCCGATGATAAGGCGGACGTGAACCGCCGAACCTTTACCCTTCGCACGAGGGAATCCAGCGGGAGGGAGCATGAGCTGACGTGGGATTTTCTCGATCCCAAAAATCAGACCGATATCCTCATGATGGAGTGTCAACATTTCCTGGATTGTATCCGTTCACGTGAGAGACCTCGAACCGACGGATGGCACGCCGTTGAGGTGATGAAAAGGCTGGTTGATATCAGTCCGGATTACAGAAAAAAGGGGTGAACCTTTCATGGCTAAAGGCATGACGCGCAGGGAGTTCCTCAGGCTCTCCTCCGCCTGTCCGCTTTTGATCTCCCTCGGTGAGGTCGCCCTCGCCGGAGGGAAAGGCGTAAACCTTGCTGACGGGAAACATGTATTCGTCACTAAGGAGGCGATGTTCTACGAGAAGCTGCCCAACGAGCGGATCAAATGCGTGCTTTGCCCAAGGGAGTGTGTTATAGGTGATAGAGAACGGGGATGGTGCGGCGTTCGCGAAAACCATAAGGGTATATATTACACGCTGGTATACGGAAATCCATGCGCCGTGCATGTCGATCCCATAGAGAAGAAACCCTTTTATCATTTCCTTCCGGCTACGACCGCATTTTCGATCTCCACCGCCGGATGCAACTTCAACTGTAAGTACTGTCAGAACTGGGAGATATCCCAGCGCCGGCCTGAACAGACGGATAACGTCTATCTCCCGCCCGAAGACGTGGTTCGATACGCCAGGCAGAACGGATGCAGATCCATAGCCTACACGTATGCCGAGCCGACCGTCTTCTACGAATATATGTATGACACCGCTCGAGTGGGACGGCAGGAGGGGATCAAGAACGTCGTGGTCAGTGCCGGATACATAAACCAGAAACCGCTTGAGCAGCTTTGCGAGACGGTGGATGCCATCAAGATAGACCTCAAAGCCTTCAGGGATAAGTTCTACCGCGAGATATGCAGCGGTCAGCTACAACCGGTTTTGAACACGATAAAAACCATAAAGCGGAAGGGGATATGGCTTGAGATAGTCGATCTCGTCGTGCCCACTTTGAACGATACGGTGGAGGAGTTCCATGATCTCGCAAGCTGGGTGATGGACGAGCTGGGGCCGGATGTGCCGCTTCATTTCTCCAGGTTCTATCCGATGTATCAGCTCAAAAGCCTTCCGCCTACGCCAATGGGCACGCTGGAAAAGGCGCGGGAGGAGGCGATGAAGGTCGGCCTCAGATATGTGTATCTGGGGAACATATCCCCCACCCATAAGGCCAATAACACCTATTGTCCGAACTGCGGCAGACTTCTCATACAGAGGATGGGGTTCTTCGTGGTCAAGAACAACGTGGTGGGCGGCAAATGCAAATACTGCGGCTGGGAGATACCGGGGGTGTGGAGTTAACCTCACTCCTTTATCACGCCGAAGGTGAATCCCCTCAGCAGATGCTTACGCAGCAGGAAGGTGAAGATCACAACGGGAATGACCATTAGAAGCGATCCGGCGGCGATATGACCCCAGTTAGTCCCTGATGTGCCCATCGATTGCGCTATAGAGGGAGGAGCCGTCCTGGCCCTGTCGGCGGTCAGGAGCAGGGCGAAGCTGAACTCGTTCCACGACATTATCAGGCTGAATATGGCCGTTGCTACCATGCCGGTGCGCATCTCCGGCAGGATAAACTTGAAGAAGGCCTGGAAGCGGGAATACCCGTCTATCATCGCCGCCTCCTCATACTCCCTGGGTATTTCGTCTATAAAGCTCTTCATCATCCAGACGGCGAACGCGAGGTTGAAAACGGTATAGGCGATCACAAGCCCCAACCTGGTATCGAAAAGCCCTATCGTCCTGTACATCACCACCAGCGGTATTATCACCACTATAGGCGGCAGCATCCTCGTCGATAGAATGAAAAAGAGGAGATCGTCCTTCCCTTTAAGCTCGAACCTCGAAAAGACGTAGGCCGAGAGCGATCCTATGAGCACCACCAACCCGGTGCTGATGAAGGATACGAGAAAGCTGTTAAAGAGCTGGTGTGGGAAGGAGGTTCCGCCCTCACTTGAAAAGATCCTCTTGAAATGTATGAAGGTCGGTTTGTATATCCATTTGGGGGGGATGGATAGGGCATCTATCCTGGTCTTCGTCGCTGTTGAGACCATCCAGTAGACCGGGAAGAGGTAGATCACCACCAGGATTGAAAGCAATATCGTTATCATTAGCCTTATAAGCTTCTCCTTATTTTTGAAGCTCATCCTCTCACCTCGCGCTGAGTCTATTGAGATAGTGGATGTAGATGGAGCTTAGGCCTATGATCATTATCACCAGGATGTAGGCCAGGGCGCACGACTCGCCCGTGCGCCAGTAGGAGAAAGCGACCTTATAGATGTAGTAGGGGACGGTCTGTGTTATCTCCCCGGGGCCTCCCCCGGTCAACACATATACCTTGTCGAAGAATCTCAACGCGTCCATGCTCCTGAAGAGAAGAGCCAGGATCAGGAGAGGCGCGATGTGCGGTAGGGTGATATATCTGAACTTAAACCACCACGACGCCCTGTCGATCTCGGCCGCCTCATAGAGATATCTCGGCACGGTCGAAAGCCCCGCCAATGACATCAACAACATGAAAGGCGTCCAAATCCAAACGTCGCATATCACGAGGGAATAGATGGCGAACTTCGGGCTGCTCGTCCAGGCGATCTTGGGCAGGCCGAGTTTATGGAGGAGATAATCCACTATCCCCCAGTTAGCATCGAGCATAAGTCTGAAGAACGTCCCTATCACCACCGGGGAAAACATCATCGGCAGAAGGAAGAGGGTCGTGATGAGCCCCTTGCCGTAAAACTCCCTGTTCAAAAGCAGGGCCAGCGTGAAGCCGATTATGAATTCCCCGAGGACGGCCAAGGCAACATACTTGCCGGTTATGGCGAATCTTTCCCAAACCTCTCTCGATGAGAGAATATGTCTGTAATTGGCAAGACCCACGAACCTAGGCGAGCCGCCTCTGGCGGCGTTATAATCGCAGAAGCTCAATCCCAGGGACCATATCAAGGGGAAGATAACGATGAAGAGAAGGAGAAGGAAAGTTGGTATCAGGAAGATCCATTTCAACGCTCTATCGCTAACCTTCCCACCGATTTTATCCAGCATCTTGCCCCTCCGCCTACGATAGAAACGGCTTTTTCATACTCCGATAGATCGAAATCGTCAGCTTCCATCTCACCCCAGCGGAACCAAATACAACGGGCAATCAGGGGCGGAATTTCCGCCCCTTAAGTTATATCAATAGTATCCTCTCGCCCTCAGGATCTCCTCGTGTTTTCTCGCTATATCGTCCATCGCCTCCTTGGGAGTGATCTGTCCCAGGCAGACCTGATTCAGCTTTCTGGACATGTACTCGGCCATCTCGTTATACTCCGGTATCTCCCAGAAGTCCCTGAGCAACGGCAGGCTTTCACGCACGACCCTGTTTATAGGGGCTAGCTTCAGGAACTCATCATTCTCGACCACTCGTTTATCGGGTGTTATCTGGCCCGCCTCGGCGAACTTCCACTGGGTATCCTCTCTGAGCCACCACTCCAGGAATTTCTTGCACTCCTCCTTATAAGGGGTATATGCCGAGATGGACATCCCCTGACCGCCGAGCTGAACGTAATGGTGTTTTCTGCCTGAGGGATCGATCCCGGCCGGGGATGTGAAAAATCCGATCTTATCGTAGTATAGACTCTTTTCGGGGTCCAGCAGGGCGGGGTAGAAAGCGGCATAAGTTGCGATCATGGCCACCAATCCCTGTTGCATGGCGGTCAGTACCTCGCTGACGCTGTAATTAGCTGCGCCCTTGGGGTGGTATTTATAGAGCTCGGCCCAGAGTTTAGCCGCTTCATATCCCGCCTCATCGTTCAGATATCCCACCACCTTTTTCTCCTTCCTTCCGCTCCAGAGCCTACCGCCCTTAGACCAGAAAAGCCCTAGGAATTCGTCCACCAGACCTGCGGTAGCAAGTGGTGCCTGCCAGAGCGCTATCCCATACAGGTTTTTATCCGGTCTGGTGAAGAACTCGGCTATGTCCCTGACCTGCTCCCAGGTTTCGGGCACTCCCAGCTCATAGCCGTACTTCTCCTTAAACGCCGCCTTCTCCTTCGGATCATCGAACAGATCTTTCCTGTAGGCGAACAGGACGAAGTCGAGCAGCCCTGGAACGCCGTAGTATCTCCCCGATCCGTCCGGATACTCGCCGTAGGAGCGCATCACCATATCCGGATAGTTGGTCAGGTCCACCTTCTCCTTGATCCAATCCGTCAGATCCAGCAGATGTCCTCCCTCCACCGCCTCGCCGATCCACTGGCTATCGGGCAGACAGAGATCGAAGCTGGTTCTGTGTGATGCGAACTCGGTGAACATCTTATCGTGATACTGTGGCCATGGGACGAAGTTGCCCCTAACCTTGATCTCTGTCTCCTTGGTGAAATCCTTGGCCAGTTTCAAAAGCAGATGAGCCGGTTCCCAATCGGCCCACATTATGGTGAGAGTGACATCCTCCTTGGCATATCCGGAAAGGGTAAGGGCCACCAGCATGAGGAGGCCCGCTGAGATGAACTTGAACCCTTTTGCCTTCATTTCGCCCTCCTTAATTTTTAAATCATCTCCCTTCTTCCCTCCAGCGCCTTGGCCAGAGTTACCTCGTCGATATACTCCAGATCGCCACCTACGGGGATGCCATAGGCGATTCGGGTGACCTTGATGTTCAATTTCCCAAGCTGATTGGCCAGATATATGGCGGTCGCCTGCCCTTCAGTTGTGTGATTGGTTGCGATTATCACCTCCCTGATATCCTCGTTGTTAACCCTCTCGAAAAGCTCCTTTATCCTCAGGTCGTCGGGGGTGATCCCCTCGAGCGGTGAAAGGGCCCCCATGAGGACATGGTATACGCCTTTATATCTACCCGTCCTCTCCAGGGCGAGTAGGTCGTCGGGTTCCTCTACCACGCAGATGAGGGAGTGATCCCGGGTGGGATCGGAGCAGATATCACATGGATCCCTTCCGATTTCGGTGATGTTGCCGCAGATCGAGCAATAGGTGAGAGAGGAATGCAGATCGGCTATCGCCTTGGCCAGAGCGGAGATCTCCTCCGGAGACATCTTCATCATGTGAAACGCCAGTCTCTGGGCCGTCTTTATGCCCACTCCGGGCAACCTTCTCAGTTCATTGATAAGTCTTTCGAGCGGTTTGGGATAGTATGGCATTTCAGATCAGGCCGGGAATTCTGATCCCTCCCGTTAGCTTCTCCATCTCCTGGACCATAAGCTCTTGAGCCTTTCGAGAGGCCTCATTGACCGCTGCGAGGATGAGGTCCTCCAGCATCTCCACATCCTCGGGATCAACCACCTCAGGGGAGATCTTTATGGAGAGGATCTCTCTCTGACCGTTTGCCACGACGGTGACCATCCCTCCCCCTACGGTTGCCTCTACCGTCTTATTGGCCAGTTCCTCCTGGAGTTCCATCATCCTCTTCTGCAGCTTCTGAGCCTGTTTGATTATGCTTCCCATACCTTTTGCCATTCGGTTACCTCCCTCTAATCTCCTATCTCAACTATCTCACCTGAAAACGCCTCCAGGACCATCCTCACCCCATCGTCCCTCATCGCCTTATGATAGAGGGTGAACTGTGAGGTGGAAGGTTTCCTCTCCTCCTGGCCAGGTGGCTCCTGAACGACCACCTCTATCTGTATCTCCTTGCCGAGGAGGTCCTTAAGGGTCCTGAGTATGAACTCCCTGCTTTCATCCTTCTCCACGTACTCCTTACCGACCGAGTTGGCGACGGAGATGGTCAGTCTGTTGCCCTGCAGCGAGACCGGTCCCCCCTCCCTCATGAAGGAGTAGAGCGCCATGCTGTTCTCCTTGGCTTCCGCCAAGAGCTTCTCCCAGATCTTTTTCAGCTCATCCTCGCTCACCGGTTCCCCCTCCTTCCGCTCAACGCTTATCTCCTGAACCGGTGAGGGTTTGGGAGAGGGGATCACGGGCGTTTTTATCTCCGTCGGCATCGTCTCTATCTTAGCCTCAATCTCCTCCAGCCTTTCCAGGGCCTCCTCTATCGGCACCCCGTCGCGGAGCTGGCAGATCTCCACCAGAGCGGTCTCCAGGTTAAACCGCTCATATCCCAGTTCCTTGATATCCCTCTCCGTCCTCATCAGCACCTTTACGATTCGTCTCAATCTGTCCAGTGAGACGTCGGAGATCATGGATAGCATTTCGTTCACCCTGGAGCCGGATGCGTCGATGAGTTTTCTTAGATCGGGATTGATCTTCAGCAGCATCAGGTCGTGGAAGAAGCCTATGAGGTTTTTGAGGCACTGGGTCAGATCGGCCCCGCTTTCGGTTAGTCCGTCGAGGGCTGAGATAGCGCCGGGGAGGTCTTGTTTGAGCATACATCTTGAAAGTTCATCCATCAGGTGTGCAGGGCCTAGGCCCAGCATGATCGACGCGTACTCCGCTGTGATCCTTCCCTGAGCCGATGCGACCATCTGTTCGAGCATGTTCTCGGCATCGCGCAGGCATCCGTCGGCGTTACGGGCTATGATCTCCAGCGCCTCGTCATCGACATCGAACCCTTCTGAGCGGGCTAGGAATTTGAGCCTGCCGGCTATCTCATCGTAGGAGAGCCTCCTGAAGTTGAACTGAAGACACCTGGATGTGATCGTCTCCAACACCTTGTGTTTCTCGGTGGTGGCCAGGATGAATATCACGTGCTGAGGGGGTTCCTCGAGGGTTTTCAATAAGGCGTTGAAGGCCTCAGGTGTGAGCATATGTACCTCATCTATGATATAGACCTTATATTTGCATCCGCTTGGTGAGAGTTTGACGTTCTCCCTCAGATCTCTGATCTGATCTATGCCTCGGCTGGAGGCGGCGTCCATCTCTATCACGTCGAACGTCCTGCCGGAGGTGATGTTCCTGCAGTTGATGCACTCGTTACACGGCTCCGGTTTCGATTGAGGGTTTTGGAGGTTGAGGCAGTTGACGGCTTTGGCCAAGATTCGAGCGACCGTGGTCTTTCCCGTTCCCCTAGGGCCGCTAAACAGATAGGCATGGGCCACCCTGCCTGCGGCAAGGGAGTTCTGTAAGGTGGTTATCACGTGATCCTGGCCGACGACCTCACTGAACTTCTGTGGACGCCATTTGCGCGATAGAACCACGTGCAATCTCATCACCGCCGCGGAAGAAAGTTATAGCAATTATACCATCCTTCTCACGATTAGGCAACGATGATCCGGGTTAACAATTCGTTAATCTGGATTAACATCCTCACATAGGGCGTGAAAGTGACTTCACACCTGGGTTCCCAACCTCAAAAACGGAGGATGTTTACGAAGTTGAACATTTCGTTCCGGGAGGGTCGAGAGGCGAGTCCGAAAAAGCCTTATTTTACGGGGGTTTTCGGTATGCCAAACTTTGCATGATATTTGCACTTGAATTTAGAGGAGAAAATCCCGATAATAAGAGGTGAGGGAGATGGCGAGGAAAAAGATACTTTTGATAGACGATGAGCCCGAAGTGATTGAGACGGTCAAGTTCCTTCTGAATCTGAAGAACTTCGATGTCGTCGATGCCAGGGATGGCGTCGAGGGATTGGCCAAAGCAAGAGAGGAGAAGCCGGACCTGATACTTCTGGATATCATGCTTCCGAACATGAACGGGTATGAGGTGTGTGCGAATCTGAAGCGTGATCCGGAGACCAGCGATATACCGGTGTTATTTCTTACGGCGAGGGATGACACGGACTCCGTCATGAGGGCTCATCGGGCAGGGGCTGATGATTATATCGTTAAGCCCTTCAGCACGACGATCCTCTTCAACAAGATAAAAAGGCATCTCGCTGCTAAAAAGGCAGCGGCCTAATCCCATGTTAAGACTAAGGAGGTAAAAGCCATGATCATCAGGGGAAACCATAAGGGTTTCACACTGATCGAGCTTCTGCTTGTGGTGGTTATTTTAGCGGTGTTAGCTGCTATAGCCATACCACGTTTCTCATCCAGCGCCAAGGAAGCCAAGATCTCGGCATGTAAGGCGAACATCGCCAATATCAATACACAACTGGAGCTATATTACACGAAAAACGGCACATGGCCCGATAATCTGAGCGATTTCCTGAATAACAAGGAGTATTTCCCCGACGGGCCTCCCACCTGCCCGTTTGGTGATCCTTATGAGCTCGATCCAAAGACCCACAGGGTTGTCCCTCACAACCATCAGTAAGTTGTTCGGGAACTTTCGGTGTCTCCCTCACCCTTTTGGCTATGTGCGGATTTACCGCGCATGGCCTTTTCATCTTTTCATCCGGTTTACCAGCGATGTTAACTTTGAGATAGAATTTGGCCGATTATGAAGCGAAGGGGGGATCGATTTGCCAGGGAAGGCCAGACCCAGATTGGGGGATATCCTCCTACAGGAGGGGTTGATAACCGAGGCGGAGTTAAAGGAGGCGCTTGAAGAACAGAGGCGCAGCGGGGAAAGGCTCGGTGAGATCTTAGTTAAGCAGGGATATATCACCTCAGCTCAGCTCGGCAAAGCCCTCGAAAAACAACTCGGTATTCCCTATGTTGACCTTTCGGAAGTCAACATTCACCCTCAGGTGGCGAGACTCATCCCCGAGGAGATAGCCCGTAGATATACCTGTATTCCCGTTAAGATCGAGAAAAACTGGCTATATGTGGCTATGTCCCCTCCGATAAGTCTAAAGACGGTGGAAGAGATAAAGCTGCAGACGGGATTGAGGATAAGACCGCTTATAGCCACTAGGGCGGAGATACTCAGGGCGATCAACCATTATTTCAGCATCGAACAGGCGACGAAACAGGCGATCATAGATATGAGGTTCCATGAGTTCAAGCCGGGTGAGGAAGAGGAGGAAGATCTAGAATCGCTGATTCGGATCGGCGAGGATCCGGTCATAGAGCTGGTGGATTCGATCATCTCAGGTGCGATCAACGCGGGGGCAAGCGACGTACATTTCGATCCTCAATACCCTGAAATGCGCGTCAGATACCGGATAGATGGCGTGCTTCATGATGTGACCATAATCCCGAAATACGTCGAGCCGGCTGTTATCTCGCGTATCAAGGTGATGGCCGACATGGACATAGCCGAGAGACGTCATCCACAAGACGGTCATATCTCAATAGAAAGGGATGGCAGACAATTGGATATTCGTGTCTCGACCATACTGACGATAAACGGCGAAAAGGTGGTCATGCGAATCCTCGATAAAGAATCGCTTAAGATCGAGCTCGAGGAGATAGGACTTTCGGAGAAAGACGAGAAGATCGTCAAGGAGCTCATCGGCAGGCCACACGGCATGATACTTGTCACAGGCCCGACCGGCAGCGGAAAGACCACGACCCTATATTCGATTCTGCGTCGGTTCGACAAAGAGGCGATGAACATAATCACCATCGAGGATCCCGTTGAATACAGGCTCGAGGGAATCAACCAGATTCAGGTTAATCCGCACATAGGGTTGGGGTTTGCCACCGTGTTACGGACGGTCCTCCGCCAAGATCCCGATGTGATCATGGTCGGCGAGATCAGAGATCCTGAGACGGCCGATATCGCCATTCAGGCGGCCCTCACGGGGCATAGGGTTTTAAGCACAGTACACACGAACGATGCTCCTAGCGCTGTGGTGAGGCTGACGGATATGGGGGTGCAGCCCTTTCTGATCGCCGCTTCCGTTACAGGGGTTATCTCACAGAGATTGGTGAGGGTTATATGCTCTGAATGCAGAGAGAGCTATAAACCGCCGGAGGATGAACTCCTTCAACTCGGCGTGGAGCCGGGGGAGGTCGGGGAGATAAAGTTGTATCGAGGACGTGGGTGTAAATTTTGCTTCCACACGGGATATAAAGGTAGAACCGGAATATTCGAGGTGATGGTGGTGAACGATGAGATCAGAAAGTTGATCGTCGAGAAGGCCTCCACGGACGATATCAGAAAGGCGGCAATAGAGTCGGGGATGATCACCCTTCGACAAGATGCTGCGATCAAGGTACTTAGAGGTATAACCACGCTTGAAGAGATAAACAGGGTGATCTACACCGAGGTGTGAGAATGCAGACCTTCTCATACAATGCAATCGACAGATCGGGGAAGAGGATAAGCGGAACGCTAACGGCCGAGAATGAATCAGAGGCAAGGGCTAAGTTGAGGAGGATGGGGTTATTCGTGACGGGTATATCGAGGGTGGGTAAGCTCTCGCTTTGGCGATCTGAAAGGAAGGTTAAGGTCTCAGAACTTGCCCTTTTCACCGAAGAGCTGGCCGCGATGCTCGATTCCGGCATACCACTTGTCAGATCGCTCGATACGCTCACACGCCAGGTTGAAACACCAAAGCTCAAAAGGACGCTGCGCGAGGTTCAAAACGATCTGAAACGAGGGCTGACGTTCGCCGATGCTCTCAACGAACATCCCGATGTCTTCTCCCCTTTCTATGTAAGTATCGTCAGGGCGGGAGAGGCAGGAGAGGTGCTCAAGGATATGCTGGCGAAGCTCTCCAAATATCTGGAAGCTGAGGCAGAACTCAGACGTAAGGTTCGATCGGCTCTGGTATATCCGATCGCCGTTACCGTTATAGCCTTCATCGCTGTCGCATTTTTGACGCTGTTTGTTATCCCGCGCTTCTCGACCGTTTACGTGAAGATCGGAGCTTCGCTGCCGCTGCCAACCGTTATTCTGGTAGGCTTAAGCAGAACGATCGGCAGATACTGGTGGGCTTTGCTCGTTTTAGGTGCTGGGTTAGCTTATCTGATCAGGCGGCTTCTCAAAACGAAGAGAGGTAAAAGATGGCTGGATAGAAACACGTTGAAGATCCCCTTTTTCGGCGCGCTTAACCGCAAGACGATCACCTCGAGGTTTCTTAAGATCTTCGCAGCACTTATAAACAGTGGAATCCCTATAAGCGACTGCCTCGACATTATAGATCAGGTCTTCCAAAATTCGGTCATAGCCGAGCTGATCGCTAGGCTCAAGAGAAGCGTAACAAGGGGCGGGGGAATAACTCCCATTCTGGTCGAAAGCCGCCTCTTTTCGCCCGTTACCATACAGATGATCTCCGCTGGAGAGGAGATGGGGGAGCTGGGTGAGATGCTGGATAGAAGCTCCGATTTCCTGGAACGAGAGGTGGATGTGACCGTTAAAAGGATGGTGAACACCCTTGTGCCGGCTCTGACGTTGATATTGACAGCCATTATCGGGTTCATCGTCATGGCCATCTATCTCCCGATGTTCGACATAATGGGGAGAATATCGAGATGAAAGGCTTTACCCTTATAGAGCTGATGGCAGTTATGGTAATAGCTGCTGTAATGATGGCGGTGCTCATACCGAGGTTCAGCTCCGATGTGCTGTGGAAGGTGAAGAGCTATTCCACCGCGAAGAGGATAGCCTCATATCTCATCTATACCCGCTCGCTGGCTATAAACACATCTAGGGATCATAAGATAGAGTTCATGCCTTCGGAAGGCCCCTTTACGAAATTCGAGATATGGAAGGAGTTCGAGGGGGGATGGGCCAAGGTCGAGCAGGGAAATCTACCGGTGGATGTCAATATCACAGGGAACTCGCAGTTCATCTTTCAACCTCTCGGAGGAACGACCTCCGGCGGCGAGATCCATGTGATCAAAGGGGAGTACCATTACGTCGTGGACGTCGATCCCATCATCGGTAGGATAGAGGTGAGAGAGGAATGAGAGATGGACGGGGTTTTACGCTCATAGAGGTCTTAGTCAGCACCATCATAATTGGCGTGGCCATTATACCCATATCCAGAGCGATGATCACCCTGATGGAGGCAAGAATTACCTCGGAGAGGATAACCAAAACTGCCCTATTAGCAAAGAAAAAAATCGAGGAGGTTAAGCTTTCGGCCATCAATAATTTCGACGTCAACTACACCGGTTCAGGGACGTTTCCTCCTCCTGACGACTCATATCGATACTCGGTTTGGGATGACGGAGATCCGGAGATGAAGACGATCTCGGTGATCGTGTGGTTCGACGAGAATGGAGACGGGAAAAGGGATGAAGATGAGGTATATACAAAGCTCGATACCAGATTGACAAGGCGGGATTGAGGTGATGGGAAGTGAAGAGGGAATCAGGTTTCACGCTACTTGAAGTCCTGCTTGTGGCGACTCTGCTGGGCATGATCGTCGCCGTGATAGTGCCGAACCTAGGCGTAGGATTTCGGATATGGAGTTCGACCGATGAATCCATGAGCATAATCCAAGATTCCAGG
>JAGGXZ010000191.1 GCA_021162805.1 Candidatus Poribacteria bacterium | reverse complement strand
CTTCCCCTTTCGAACTCCTCCTTCTCGATAATTTCCCTTATACGTTGGATTCCATCGCCGAACAGCGTGCCATATCCCCAGCATAGCTTGAACCCGTTGTATTGAGGCGGATTGTGGCTTGCTGTGACCATCACACCTCCCTCGATCCCATAATGGACGCGGGCGAAATAGAGGATCGGGGTGATCGTCTCACCTATCCCCACCACATCGCATCCCGTTGATAGCAACCCCTCCGTGAGCGCCTCACACAATATGGGGGAGCTGATTCTGCTATCATGGCCGACGACCACCTTTGAAACGCCGTTTTTGATGGCGAAGCTGCCATAGGAGCGGCCTATCTCGTGGGCGATCTCCTCTGTGATATCCTCGCCCCAAACCCCGCGGATATCGTACTGCCTGAAGATTCGGGATGGAACCCTCATGATCGCATCCTCCTCACTCCGGGAACAGCACTCCGTCCTTATCGTCCATGGGGTAGAATATCGGGCCGTTCTTCGTCCAAAGCTCCATCCACTTCTGAGATGAGCTGAACTCCCTCACACCCCTCAGGAAATCGTCCAGCTTGATCTTCGCAAGCGCTAACTGGGGTATCTCCCCATAAGCGGTGTAGGTCATGTAGATGTAATCGCCGATCAACGTCAAGCGGGGGTCCTCACATCCTCCTATCTCCCTACACATCCCGTAGTTCCTGAGATGATCCCGCCTCCTATCCTCCTCGTCCTCCGGCAGCTCATAGTACTCTATCTCCGGGCAGAAGATCGGATAGCTCGGCCTGCCGTCGATATGTAATCCATCCCTGCTCCAGGCGAGTCCTATCCGCGAGATACCATCGTATCCGAGAGCGCGGTATAGGATGTAGGTGATCCCATCTATCCTTATCGCCCCGGCGTTATAGACCAACCTTTCCCAGCGCACCCTCTCCCCGTTTACCTCGATCTCCACCTCAGGTCTGGGTTTGAGGATCGGGTTTCCGGAGAACCTTCTGAGCCTACCACAGGATGGATATGAGATGGGGTTGAGGATCGATCTGAAGACGTTCAGTATCTGGGTGGCGATCCTGCCCGGGGAGTTTCGATAGGCGAAGCTCCTCGCCCTCGATACCAATTTCTCCCTGAAAGAGGCGTCGTTTAAAACGAGCCTGATTCCCTCCTTAAGCCCCTCATCGTCCCTGTATTTCAGAACCTCCCATCTAAATGGGATGAAGAACCGGTTATCCCTGGCGGCGATCGGCGTGCCCCATCCGATCACCTGGAAACAGGTTGATGAGAGCACGGCCCCCTCGCCCTCTACGCCCTCGCCTTTATCGAGCACCACCACGTCCGAGGCGGCCACGTACTTCGCCCTTCTCATCCACGATGAGATCTCCACCCTGATCTCGTCGTATCCCCTCTCGAACCCCAGCTCCTTCAGCCTCCTCTCGAGCTCAGCTTTCTCCTCCTCGTCGTAGACGAGAGCGAGCAGGTATATTCGCGGGTCTTCCCTTCTCATCTCATAGAGTGCTCTGAACGGAGCGACGAAGTCGTACTCGCCGAAAGTTATGATTATCCTCTTCCCCTCGGGTAGCCTCAGGCTCCTCCTCGCCTCACCCTTATCGATCTCCAAAACCGGATAACACGGGAAGTCCGTGAGGTAGATCTTATCTTTCGGGTAGAACTGGGATATGAACTCGTTCTGTTCGGGCAGGAAGTTGATCACGGCATCGACGTACTCCAGGCACTTCCAGAAGATATGACCTTTTGGCTTCGGTTTGTTATCATGGTTGAGCAGGGCGATTTTCACGCCCCGGGATCTGATCTGGGGGAGGATCCCGATAAGCCCCTCACATGGGAGCATCCCCAGATCCTCCAACAGAAGCACGTTCACCCCCTCCTCGTCTATCGCCCTCAGCAGCGGTTCGGGATCGAACGGCTTCAGGCCATCAACCTTCCTGCCCGCTGTGGTGTAACATCTGGTGACGAACTCCTCGTCCCCCACCTCAAGCGGCCTGCCGTGAGGCGCCTCTCTGTAGTGGGTGAACACCTTCACATAATAGCCGTGATCGCGCAGCCATTCGACCACGGGGACGGTATGGCGCGTCACCCCTCCATCTGTGTTCCATGAGCCCATTATGGCGATCTTCATCCGGAGTTGAGAGCTATACTTTTGGGGGTCCTGCCTGATCTCCTCCGGGATAAGATCGGCGATCCTAGCTTCGGCGACACAGATCACCTCGTCAGCCGCCCCATAATAGACGAGGAGCTCATCCTCTTCACCTAGAATCTCCGTTGAGTCCTTATACTTGGGCACCACCCCGCAGGTGAAGGCCACGTTCGGAACCCATCCGTTCAGCTGATACCATCTCTCCTCCTCGGTCTCATCCTCCTCTCCCGGCTTGATTATGGGCTCGGGTGAACGGTAGAGGATCCTCTTGGGGTCATTCAGATCGCTCAGGACAACTCCTAAGCTGTAGATCCTCCTGTCATCCCGCATCTCAACGCCGTGATAGATCTGCAGCCAGCCGTATACGGTCTTGATAGGCGGAGCGCCGGCGCCGATCTTCTCCGAATCCCAATACCCCGGTCTAGGGGCCATGAACGTCTCGCCCACTCCCTGGTCGGAGCTTTCAAGCTCACCCGCGAACAGCATCTGCATGTCGGGTGGGATCCGATGAATCAGTAAGGCGTTTCTCTCGATCAGTTCCGGGAAAAATTTCACGAATTTCCTGCGCATCTCTCCATACCTCGCCCCTAAAATCTACCTTCAATCAAAGCCTTCGTGAGCTCAAGGGCGTACCTCGCCTTCTCCACCCTCACGGATAGGGGGACCTTATGCATCGCTCCTCCGATCTCCAGGTTGAAAAAGCCGTCGTAATTCACCTCGCGAAGCGCCCTCATGACACCTTTCCAATCGATGTTCCCTTCAAAGGGAAGGAGATGCTGATCGGAGGAGGAGTTATTATCATCTATGTGGGTTGCGACGAGGTGCTTCCCCAAAGCCTTGATCGCCTTATATTGGTTCAGCTTCTGCACGTTGGCATGTCCTGTATCCCAGCAGATCCCCGCCACCTCAGGACCTAGAGCTCTAACCAGGGACAGAAGCTCATAGGTTGTGGCGCCAAACACCCTTCTGCCCCCATCGTTCCTGTCGGCGGTGTTTTCTATAGCGATCCCGATCTGTAGCTGGCGTGCCGTGTCGGCGAGTTTGCCGAAGACCTCGAGGTTTCTCCTCCTCACCTCCTCAAGATCCTCCTCATCCTCGGAGATGGAAGCGGAGCCCGGATGAAATACCACCCATCTGACCCCTAACACCCCTGCCCATCTCAGCGACCTTTCGGCCTCCTCCATGTGTGCTTTGAGCTTTGATGGCTCCTCGCACGTATTAAACATCGGCCCATGCATCTGATGTATCAGAACGCCGAGCCTTTCGCACTGCCTCTTCAGATTTCTGAAACCCTCTTCCGGTTTCTCACGCTTGTCTATATCCCTCCAGTGTTTATCGGCAAGCTCAAAATACCTCCAGCCCGCCTCCCTCAGCCTTTCAATCGCCTCCTCCGGCTCAAACTCGACGAAGGCATCCGTCCATATCGAAGGTTTCATCATTTTACCTCCTGATCTGGGGATATTCTCACGTTTTGAAACGGCTTTACTCTCCTCCCATCGACCTCCATCTCCCTGAACGGGGTCAGGGCTGTGATGCCGACGTACCGGTTGAACTCCGGTATTTTCAGAAGTTCCTGGCTTCTGCCCACCAGTTCCCCGAGCTCCAACCTCCCATCGTCAAATCGCTTCACCCTCCTGATCAGATGATGCATCAGCCCGGCCGCTTCCCCGGAGATCTCCACAATGGCCAGCCTGCTCCCGCGGCATTCGAGCTTTATCTCCTCACCTCCCTTTAGCTCCCCTATATCGAACTCGCGGAACTCGCCTTGGTGGAGCTTTCGAACCTCAAACTTTTCCTCCCCCACGCTAACCCTTACATCCTCCGACAGGTTCATCCCAAATCTCAGGGGAGTGTAGAATCCCTCATGTGGATATGCGAAGGCGGCCGCAAGGTACTCTTCCTCCTGGACCTCTTCGGGAACCGCAAGGTAAACATCGAGTCTCGTGGCCCTTCTGGCCCTGGGGATACCGTCCACCTCGCCTTTGCCCTCAAGGCCCATCCACCTGAAGGGGACCCCTGGTATGTAGATCATACCCACCTTGCCCAATATGGCGGTCACCCCCTTCCCGCCGACGCCGTCCACCGAATGCCACGATTCCAGCTCGCCATCCTCCGTATAGGTCTCGAGCAGCAGTCTCAGCTTTCTCCCCTCCCTCATCTTAGCCATCACCAGCACATCATATACCGTTCCCCCTCGATAGCTTCCCGACTCACCGCTTGATCTCTCGTCGAACCGGATCGGCAGGCTGGCTACGTGGCATATCTTAACCGGTTTCTCCCCGCTTCCGCCGATCGATCTCACCTTCACCTTAGCCATCCTCTCAAGCCCTATCATCTCCCTCACCGTTTTCGGCGCGTCGACAAGCTCAATCTGCGCTCCGTTCATCCCCTTCCACTCGATCCCTCTCTCGAAGAGGGGGTCTTGGATGAGCTGCTCCATCTCGAATCCCCATACCCTCACCTTCCCGTTTCGAAGATCGACGGCGGGCAGATAGGCGGATCCTCCGTCCGACAGGAGAAACGGCAGCGAGACCGTGGTGGGGGAGTCATCGGTGAGCGTTGTCCTGATCGGGCGATGAAATTTAAGCTTCATCTCCCCTGTTTCGACGTTACGGTGAAAGATGCGGATCGCCTCTGTCCCTATCTCGACGATCACGTATCGTTCGGCATCGTATTTTCCTTCCTTCACGTTAGCATCTCCCCTTACATCCACCAGATCCCCCAGCAGCCTGAGACCCCACCTATGGATATGAGCGCCGCAGAACAGCTTCACCTGTGGGAACTCCCCGAGGAACCTCCTGAACGTCTCGACGCTGCTACCCTCCATCCCGATATCCTCATCGAGTCCGCGATGTGAGAGGATGACGGTTGTGAAGCTCCCGTTTTCGTCCAGATCTCTCCTCAGCCATGCTAGAAACCATGGCGTCCACACCTCATGCTTGCCGTTGAAGGCGAAGACGAAATGTATCCCACGCCATGTCATGCTCCAGAACCTTGGCAGACCGTCCCATGCCTCACATCTCGGCATGCCTCCCATCGCCATGATGAGTGGGTCCCTATCCGTGCCGACCGATCTCCTCGAATCATAGTTCCTGGAACATCCACCTATGCTCCACTCCCCGAAGAACTCATGATCCCCATGCTGATAGAGAACGGGGATAGGGGAGAGGGCGGAGAGGCTCATGATCACGGGATGCCCGCCGTTTGAGGAATCGCCTAGGAAGCAGACAAACTGGCATCCGGCTTCCGCGGAGTCCTCCACGAATCTCCCTATAACCTCCTTTGGGATCCGATGGAAACCATGGATATCCCCATGAATGGAGAACCTGATCGGTTTCATATCATCGTTTTCCTCCTTCGATCTTCGATCATATTCGACCCCTGAAAATCTCGTATATCGATATGCCCTGTCCCGGAACGTAGTCCGGTCCAAGGATGGTCTCCACGGCTTTCAGCACCTTCGCCGGATGTCCCCTTCAACCTCTCTCTATTCCCAGCTCCTCGAGCAACCCTGCTAGGAATCCCACGTTCTCCCTCGCCATCCCCTCCGGATCCTCCATGCCGTGACCGAGTTCAAGCGAGAGGACGTAATCGTAGCCCACGTCATGCAGGGCGGAGATTATCTCTCGGAAGTCCAAAACCCCTTTTCCGGGAGGGATGAACCTGAACTTCGGCTCAATCAGGGCGTCCTTCACGTGGGCGTGAACGATCCTCTCCCCGAACTCCTTTATGGTCGGGATCGGCGATTCGCCGTGATATGGATAATGTGACGGATCGAAATTGATGTAAAGGTCATCTCTGCCTACGAGCTCGATCAGCCGTTTCAAGGTGGAGTGGTTGCCCACCAGATAAACGAAGACGGGCTCGATGCCGACCTTGACTCCGCTACCTTCGGCGAACTCCAGAAGCTCCCTGTAGACCGCCTCAAGCCTTGAAAAGCCGCTTGGGATCGCCATGTCCTCGGGGAGTTTCCCCGTGACGGTGTGGACTACAGGGACGCCTATCTCGCTGGCCACCTCTATCATCCTCTTCGTATGGTCGACCCTCGCCTGCCAGTCGTCCGTAAGATATCCGACGTGACATTGGAAACCGGTTGCCTCAAGACCGAGGCCGGATATGAAGGAGATGAGGGATTTAGCCGTATCGGGGCTATATTGCTCGTCCGACCTGGAAAGGTCGCTCGCCGGAAGCTCAACCGCATCATATCCCCATCCCCTCGCTCTCCTTATCGCCTCTCTCAAGGGGATTTTGAGATCCCTTGCGATATCCCCCACCAAAATACCGAGTTTCATCGCTTACACACCTCCTCAGGGATTTTACAAGTTGCAAGCCCCCACCCATGGATGTGTCATCCTCGCCGAAACAATCGACCGGCGCGTCCTGATCCGGCGAAGATGCGAGTCCTATGTGAAAGGCAGGAGAAGATAATCGAACTCGATCATTTGGCTTCCTCAGAGGATAAAGGTTCCACTGCGAGGAACTTTCCAAAGAACTATCTCTTTATCCGGATACCTTTTCTTGGCTTCTACGTATGCCACTTCTGGGTCCTCCCACTTGCTCTTCAACGATGGAGACATACTTGTCTTCATATTTACTCAAATCTGCGGTGGTGAACCATTTAAAGGTCTTGTCCATCTTCAATCACCCCCAAAGTTTATCCCTCCCAAGCAACCAATTGCGTATAACGTTTGGCGGACATACGAAGTTCGGCTTTGCCGAATTTGGGCATAGCGAAGCGTAGCCGTATGTCCGCTGTTAGGCGCAGATGACAAAAATCTCAATTATATCATATTTTTCATCTTTCCAAGTTCCTTTATTCGCTCTCCAAGTTTTTTAGCAGCGTTAATAGCTTCCGTATCTTTTATTATTTCCCCTTCTTCAAAGGCTATCCCACAAACACCTCTGTTTGCTACGATCATCTCATGTTTAAGGAAAAATGCATTAATAGCAATAATAGCACTTTCTATACCGTATCTTCGACCAACAACAATTGCACCACCAATTTTGTTTCTAAGTCGTCCTCTAATACACCATGTACGGTCTATGAAGGCTTTAGTTTGGGCAGATACATTGTTAAAATAAACTGGACTGCCTATAACAATAGCATCGGCTTTTAATAGTGTTGGTATAATAATATTACACATATCGTCATCAATTACGCACTTACCTAACTTTTGACAGGCTCTACAGGATTCGCATGGTTCTATCCGATAATCTGCAAGTTTTATAAATTGTCCGCCAGCTACAGATAATGTAATTTTTAAAAGGTAATCTGTATTACTGTTTTTCCTTGGGCTTCCCGAGATATACACAATGTTCATGGTGGGATATCCCCTCCTTCATATTGAAGTGATTGCGTATAACGTGATCGGTGTTTGTGAAGCCCCAACTTGTCGGGGTTTGGGCGAAGCGTAGCGAACCACAAACACCGTGTTAGGCGATGTTTCAGCTACTTACTTATCATTGAGAACTTTTCTCATAAGGCTGCACAGTTTTCAAGTTAGGTATGGGCGCATAATGCTTCTGGTTAAAAGTGTATAAGGGCAAATCCAAAGCCACGGCTATTTGACCGATTAGAGCATCGAGAATCCCGAGCCCATGGCTGAGATGGTAGCGGGTAAATACCGATAATGCCTCATTACATGTCTCCGGTGAAGGCCAAACCACTCCATAGGTTCCCAGTTCCCTTTCTACCTTCTCTTGCTCCGCCTTATTTCTACAACCCTGAATCAGTTCCATGACCACGAATCCGGGCAAAATGATCTCCTCTTCCCCAAGGGAATCCAACCAAGCCACCGCAGGCGGATATTGGCGTAAAAGGTCTATCATCACATCGGTATCCAGAAGGATCATCCCTTACCCCTGGCGCCTCTGCGCTTGTTCTCGTAATTGACGTGCATAGGATGCGCTGTTTTTAATGTCTTCGCGATCCTTCCAGAGTCCAATTAATTCAGAATGAAGTAGCTGCCGGGCTGTCAAATGACGTCCGGGCATAGTTGAGGTTTCGATCAATAAAATCACCTCTGCACGTTGACCTTTCTTACAGGGCAAACCTGTCAGGAGGATTTCACCATCCTTCTCAACGACCTTATGAAAACGAATGGCTTTCATAACCTCTCACCTCCCGCTATTTTTTAAGGCTGAAATATCGCCTAACGTGATCGGTGTTTGTGAAGCCCCAACTTGTCGGGGTTTGGGCGAAGCGTAGCGAACCACAAACACCGTGTTAGCCGAAGCCAGCCCATTTCTATCGCCTCTCCAGCCGAACGATTCCAGCTTGGTAATCACATGAAAAGCGAAACCGATTAATCAAGTCACGTCCTAGAACCGATGGAAGTCTCAGAATACGGGAGACTTCTTCAGGAGGTAATTGGCCCAGGTCGTGCTGCACAATCCACAAGTCTTGTCGTTGTACTACATCACCTTCGTCCGATGCAAAAGTGAATTCTACATCCCGCACCAGAAATGATCGCACACTTCCTCCAATGCCGACAATAGGCAACGATGCCGGTTCAAGACTTTCAGGCTGTATACCTAAGAGCCTGACATCACGATCCAGGAGGGTCGTGCGAGAGGCGCCCGTGTCAGCCAAGAACCAGACCAATCCTTGAAAACGTGCCGAACGAAGATGAACGGCAAAATAAGGTGCATCCCCGATGAATCGGCCCCGAATGATCACAGCACCATCTCCAAAGGCTCACGGGTGATGAATTCAACGCATGTGTGAGCCGGGTCTGATAGCTTCGATAGTAAACCTGTCAAATCGGGGTCGCTGGCAATTACTTTGCCATCCTTGACAGCAATCCATTGCTCAGCATACTGCTCCAGAAGCGCTTTCAGATTTTCACTTACCCATACATGATCGGCTTCAAAGGCAAGCAGCTCATCGGTTAATTGGCTCTTCATTTTTAACCTCGCTTTTCTCCATAGCTGGTTTCGTCTAACGATTTGCGGGTATGCGAAGCCGTAAGGGTTTGACGCATACCCGCTGTTAGGCGCTGTCTTGGGAACAGTATTCATCAACTTCATCTCCTGTGGACTTGATCAATCATTGCTGCCAGATAATTCGAAGGGAAAAACATTCTATCCTGCCACTTCCTCTCTTTGTATCGTTTTATCCGATCTAAAATAAATTCTTCTAGGTAGGTAAGCTGAAGATG